>CAZXHO010000242.1:0-4132 GCA_964640365.1 uncultured Sangeribacter sp.
CTTTCCGATACCCACGGACTGCTTCGGGAAGAGGTAAAGGAAATTTTAAAAGAGGAACCACTAATGTAATTGCATGTGGTTATGATTTTAGAGGCATCTGGAGGACTATTCCATTAAATGTGGCATACGTCTATAATGGAGTTGATTATAATGTAACTGTACTGGCTGCTTATAATCCATGGACCAATCAGTGGACTAATGGTCTCAGCACTCCCGCCTATGACACTGCATATTATCTCAGGGGCATAACTTATGATTACTTCGTAAACCTAAGCACCGGAACTTATTATTTTAATTTGTGATATCACTAATAAAAGCGCTACGCCTCTAAAGTCATACTATCCTTTAGAGGCGTAGCGCTTTTATATTTGTAAATTAATTAAATTCTAAGATTCTATCTATGTAACTACGAATATCTACCAATCAAAATGGATTAGTAAGTTCCATATCTGAGGTTACGGTAGAAATTGAGTGTGGCCCCCATCATATAAGGTTCAAGCCATAGAAATCCAATTCCGCATGTTATCAAGCATAATAGCATCCAACCTATGAAACGGCACCAAAGACAGAAAAGATTCCATTTCTGACCATTCATAATATTCCAGCTCATTTTCAGTGCATCCATGCCTGAGATATTAGGATCATCAACCATAATGAAAAATGTCATTGATAAACCAAGTGACGCAATGATACCGGGAACGATGAGAAGGGCTGTACCCAAAGACACTATAACGCTACATAGCAAACCGGCAAGAAGTGTTTCAACAAATCTGTCGAAACCTTTAAAAAGAAGATTCAGATTGTATTGTTTTGTGTCGATCAGGCAAGCAAGATAAAGAATATAGCCAAAAGTCAATGGCCCAACTAAAATGAGCTCGCCGAAATAAGTGCACGATGCTGCACCCATAATTACACAATAAATTAAAGTTCCAATGACGGCATTAATCCAATTGCCGCTTAGCTGCGCTTTTGCCTTGCGCATAAATAAAATGTTGTCAACCATACCGGAAAATATTATATCGGTTATTTTTTGTAAGATTACTGTTCAGAATTAGATTCACAAAAATACAAAAAAATTTTAACGATTATGATTATTTTATTAAATTCGCCTGTGAATCGGTAGAAAATACATTTTTATTGATCAACTGACTTATTTAACTAAACTAATATAGAATGAAACAAGACGATGACAATTTAATGACCGGAACCGGGCTGCCCGAAAATGCATTCCGTGAACTTGGCGCGGACGAGCAATACACTCCTGTAATGCACCCCGCGCACGACCAAAGAGAGGTGACCCCTTACTCAGTCATTACCGGCCTTATCATGGCTGTGATTTTTTCTGCAGCTGCAGCTTATCTCGGTCTGAAAGTAGGACAGGTTTTTGAGGCTGCCATACCGATTGCTATCATTGCGGTAGGTCTCAGTAATGCCCTTGGAAAAAAGAGTCCACTCGGACAAAATGTAATTATTCAGAGTATTGGAGCTTGTTCAGGTGTGATTGTGGCAGGTGCCATCTTTACCCTTCCAGCACTTTTTATTCTACAGGCAAAATATCCCGACATAACCGTACAATTCTATCAGATTTTTCTTTCTTCTTTACTTGGCGGAATTTTGGGTATTCTGTTTTTTATCCCTTTCAGAAAATATTTCGTTAAGGACATGCACGGAAAGTATCCCTTCCCCGAAGCAACCGCTACAACGCAGGTGCTAATCTCAGGAGAGGCGAAAGATGCCAATCAAGGCGGTCAGGCGAAGACCCTTATCCTTGCATCCTTAATCGGCGGTGTTTATGACTACATAGTTGCAACATTCGGATGGTGGGCTGAGACGGTTACTTCTGTCGCATCTTCCGCCGGACAGGTTCTTGCCGAGAAAACAAAATTGGTTTTAAGCTGTAACACAGGTGCTGCCTTGCTCGGACTCGGTTATATTGTCGGTCTTAAATATGCATTTGTAATATTTGCCGGTTCTATATTCGTATGGTGGATTGTCATTCCCTTAATGGGTACATATGGAAGCCCTGAATTTGTGGCGATGGCTCCCGATGCTCTTTTCAAAGATTATGCACGTCTTATCGGCATCGGAGGTATTGCTATGGCAGGCGTTATTGGTATTATTAAATCTTGGCCTATCATTCAGCAGGCCGTAGGCTTGGCAGGAAGAGAGCTAAAAGGTAATGTTTCTGGAGTTAAGGAACAGCGTTGGCAGATGGATATTTCCATGAAGCATATAGTTGTGTTTATCATACTTGCTTTGGCAGCAGTGCTTCTTTTCTTCTGGTTCGGAGTAATTCATACTTTCTGGCAGGCGATAATAGCTTGGTTTGTAGTTGCCGTTATTGCATTCCTGTTCACTACTGTAGCTGCAAATGCAATTGCTATTGTGGGCTCAAATCCGGTTTCCGGGATGACATTAATGACCCTTATCATTGCTTCCGCAATATTTGTAGCAATTGGTCTTAGCGGCACTTCCGGTATCGTTGCTTCAATGGTTATCGGTGGTGTGGTTTGTACTGCACTTTCAATGGCGGGTGGCTTCGTAACCGACCTTAAGATTGGTTATTGGCTTGGATCAACTCCCAAAAAACAGGAGAGTTGGAAATTCCTTGGCACACTTGTATCAGCTGCTACAGTAGGTGGAGTTATAATGGTGTTGAACCAAGTTTATGGCTTTACCGGCGACAATGCTCTGGTAGCACCTCAGGCAAATGCTATGGCAAAAGTGATTGAGCCTCTGATGATGGGTGGTGACACTCCTTGGATTCTCTACATGGTGGGAGCTATCTTGGCTTGTATTTTGAATTGGCTCGGAGTTCCTGCTCTTGCATTCTGTCTCGGAATGTTCATTCCATTGTCTCTGAACACCCCTATGCTCGTGGGTGGTGCCATTGCTTACTATGTTAGCAATTCTTCCAAGGATAAGGCTCTTAATGATGCTCGTCGTGACCGTGGTACTCTTCTTGCGTCAGGTCTTATTGCCGGGGGTGCTTTATTTGGTGTCTTTGCCGCAATTACAAGATTTGCCGGTTTCGAATACCAGACTCCGGGTAGCTTTGAGTTAACTCAAATTCTTGGTTGTGTGGCTTATATCCTCCTTATCGCATACCTGATTTGGGATAGCAAGCGTGCAAAACTTCAAAAATAATTTTGTTTCATAATGTCAAAAAGGAAGCGGGGCATCGGTTAATTCGGTGTCCCGCTTCTGAATTTTTAAGCTTCCGTTATTGTAGAGTAATTGGGGATTTATACTCTTCTTTATTTCACAATACCTTTTTCCAGATATTCCTCAAGATTCATTTTTACCTGATCACCTGCCCGTTCTACTGCTACCTTTGCCATATCGGCATCGACCATGAGATTGACAAGATCATTGAACGATGTTTTCTTTGCAGGGTCCCAGCCAAGTTCCTTTTTTGCTTTCGTTGGATCACCCCAAAGATTAACCACATCGGTTGGGCGATAAAAATCCGGACTTACTTCAACTAATACTTTTCCGGTCTTGGTGTCTATACCTTTTTCGTTCTCTCCTTCACCTTCAAACCTCAGATCTATGCCAACTCTTTTGAAGGCAAGCAGACAAAATTCTCGGACTGAATGTTGTTCGCCTGTAGCTATTACATAATCGTCCGGTTTATCCTGTTGAAGAATCAACCACATACACTCCACATAATCTTTTGCGTAGCCCCAGTCTCGGAGTGATGAAAGGTTGCCGAGCAAAAGCTTTTCCTGTTTTCCCTGAGCAATTCTTGCAGCTGCAAGCGTGATCTTTCTAGTTACAAAGGTTTCTCCACGGCGTTCGCTTTCATGATTGAATAGAATGCCCGAACAACAAAACATATTATATGCATCACGATATTCTTTCACTATCCAGAAACCATATAGCTTTGCAACTGCATAAGGAGAATATGGATGGAATGGAGTTTTTTCATTTTGAGGAACCTCTTCTACTTTACCATATAGCTCGGATGTAGATGCTTGATATATTCTACAACTTTCTGCCAATCCGCATAGTCTTACGGCTTCAAGGATGCGAAGTACACCGGTAGCATCCACATTTGCAGTGTATTCCGGGGACTATGTATCCACCGTTGTGCAATTCCTTATCATCTTAGGCATACAGACACTATTCA
>CAZXHO010000243.1:0-4118 GCA_964640365.1 uncultured Sangeribacter sp.
AATCACCCAGTCGGGATGTTTTTCATAAAGTTCGCTTTTCGGATTAACCATCTCAGGTTCAATCCAGATGCCGAATTTTACACCTGCGTCTTTTGCTGCGTCCACAAGTGCGGGAATGCCACCGGGCAACTTGTCGTGAGTAACTTCCCAATCGCCGAGTCCCGCATGGTCATCTTTACGTGGATATTTGTTGCCGAACCATCCGTCATCAAGAAGGAACATGTCGACGCCGATATGCTTTGCCTCCTTCATAAGTTCTGCCAAAATTTCCTGATTGAAATTGAAAGCAGTATTCTCCCAGTTATTGAGTAGCGTGAGACGCTCTCCCTCTCCATCTTTGAGCTGATATTTCCTTGCCCAGTCATGAAGATTGCGGCTGCCTTGACCGGTTCCGTCATAACTGAGAGTAAAAATAAACTCAGGGGTGGTGAATACTTCGCCTGCCTTAAGTTCGTAGACAGATGCATAAGGATTGATGCCCGGAATGACACGTAAGTTTCCTACGTTGTCAACTTCGAATGTAAAACGGAAGTTTCCTGTCCATCCGATTGTTCCCATGAGCACTTCTCCACTATGTTCCTTGACCGGTCCATTCAATCCAATTTCAAAGAACGGATGTGTGTGCATAGCCGCCCGGCTTCCGAGCTTCGTATCGATTACCTTTTTTCCGAACTGTAGTTGCTGGGAAGTCATCTGTGCCTCTTTCGCCCAATCGCTACTGAACTCCGTCAGCCAATATTCCGGCTCGTTGAAATATAGCATGGCGGATGCATATTGCGACATTGTTATCGGCTTCTTCTCCTGATGAGAAATCTCTGACCATGTCTTGATTACGTTCTCCTTAGGATATGCCACATAGTTCAGCGTGACGCTGACGGGATATTTATCATCTTTCAGATTGATTCGCGTAAGCGTTCCCCCGGGCACTTCCTCCTGTGTCGAGCTGTCATAATAGAGATAAGTGGTCATGTTGCCGTCTGCATGGGTAATTCCTAAAGCCGGTTCAAAGTAATCTTCGTTTCCAGACGCTGAGTAGACTTCCCAACCACGTTTAGTTACTGCTCCGTCTGATCCGGCATGCTGACTCCATGAGAGGTTTTTAAGGTCATCTTCATTTAGAAGCTTCGGACCGAGATACGTTTGGTACAAACGATTGTTCGGTCCAACTTCAAGAACAAGGTCTGTGTTGTCTGTAGCAATGCGGATTATTTTCTTTTCTCCTGTCCGGGCTCCGGCAGAAAGTACTACCGCTGCAGATAAGGCTATCGAAACAAATAATTTCATGTTATTGTATATTAAGGTGTATCTATTAATATCTGTATTCTTCAATTGGTTGACGTTAAGGTTGACTATAAGGTTACTCCCGTTTTGAAGATTGCAATTTCCTTATGGCCGTTTATTTCCTGCTTCACCCTTTTACCGTCAGCCACCGCTATTATTTCCTTTGTGAGCCTTTCGAGCGCATTCTCAAAGTTATCATCATAAATCAGGGTACCGGCATCAAAGTCTATCCATCCTGATTTTCGGTTTGCCAATTGGGAGTTTGTTGAGATTTTTAACGTGGGCACACACGTGCCGAAAGGTGTTCCCCTGCCGGTAGTGAATAAAACCATCTGACAACCGGATAAAGCCAGAGCCGTTGAAGCGACAAGGTCGTTTCCGGGGGCATTCAGAAGATTTAATCCCGTTGTATTAATTGATTCTGCGTATCCTATTACTCCGGTTACTTTAGCGCTTCCACCTTTCTGGATACATCCCAGTGATTTCTCTTCAAGAGTCGTAATGCCTCCCTCTTTATTACCGGGAGAGGGATTTTCGTAAATTGGCTGACCGTTCTGTCGGAAATAGTCTTTGAAATCATTTATCAGGGCTACTTCCTTTTCGAAAACACCAAGGTTATCAGCCCGGTTCATTAGAATTGTCTCAGCCCCAAACATTTCCGGTACTTCAGTAAGTACTGTCGCACCTCCCCATGCGATTATTCTGTCTGACAGCAGTCCCACAAGAGGATTGGCAGTAATGCCGGATAATCCATCTGATCCTCCACATTTTAATCCTATTTTAAGTTTTGAAAAGGGGAGAGGTTGCCTGTGATCATCTTTCATTATTGAAAGTAACTTTCTTCCTGCCTCAACACCCGTTTCAATCTCATCTTCCACTTCCTGGGCAGAGATAAATACTATTCTATCCGGGTCGATGTCTCCGATCTCTTTTCTCAATTCTGTGATTCTGTTGTTTTCACAACCTAATCCAAGTACAATCACTCCGCCGGCATTCGGATGACGGGCAAGAGCAGCAATGGCTTTCCGGGTATTATTATGATCCTCTCCGAGTTGAGAGCAACCGTAATTGTGGGTAAAAGCTATAACATCGTCAATGTTATTCAGTCCAGAAAATTCTTTATTAAGTCGATTGGCTATGGCTCGGGCGCTTCCGTTGACACATCCCACAGTCGGCAGAATCCACAACTCGTTACGAATCCCCATCTTTCCATTGCTCCTGAGATATCCGTTGATAGAAGGGGGAGTCAATTCTTCAACATGCCTCACCTCATCAACTGTATTAGGATTATAAGAGTATTCGAGATTATCCCTTAGTGAAGTGATAAGATTATGTGAATGAACCCAATCACCTGCCTCTATGTCGCATGATGCATGGCCAATAGGGAATCCGTATTTAATGACCTCCTCACCTGCTTTTATAGGACTGAGCGAGAATTTATGTCCCATGGGAATATCTTTAAATAATTTCAGAGAAATGCCATCAATATTAAGATATTCACCTGCCCTGAGATCGTCAGCAAGGGCTACGGCAACATTATCGTCAGGATTTATTTTAATGAAGCGCTTCATGACTTAAACAATAGAATTTCAATGAGTCGAAAGAAAGGATTCCAAAGCTTTTTCCATCCCCTCGTTGCTTATCATGGTGACATATTCGGCTGCTTTACGACAAAATCCCGGAACTGTTTTTTCAAAATTTTCAGTAAAGATACCAGCTTCCACAATAGCAGAGACAGTTGAAGATAAATCATCCGGGTTCCAGTTCTCTCGAATGAATTTTACATGAGCTTCATTATCTTCAGGATTAAAACCTGAATCCGGAGCATACAACGTAAGAAGTGCTGCAAAGGAGAAAAGTTCATACTCTGCGAGCTGCTTATTCTTAAGCCACATATCTTTCACTGTAGGGAAATTCCGTGTCTCCCACTTTGAAAGTGAATTGAGTGAGATGGATCTCAGCAAGTGACGTATATATGGATTAAAGAAGCGTTCAAGAATACTGTCGGCAAACAGTTTGAGTTCCTCTCTGTCTCCTTCAATCTGAGGAAGAACTTCAGTTTCTACCATGTTGTTGATGAAAGAGTTGACCTTTTTATGTGTAAAAGCATCAAGTACGGTTTCACATCCAAGTTGCAGTGCGATTGCCACCATCCCGGTATGACTGCCGTTAAGGACTCTTACCTTTTTATCTCTGAACTCTTTTACGGAGGGTAGGAAGTGTACATTTAATCCGGCTGCCTGTAAAGGAAGTTTCTCCTTCACCTTATCCACATTTTTCCCTCCGATAACCCACAAATGGAATAGTTCCCCTTTCACTACAAGCGAGTCCTCATATCCTGTGGATTCGTTTATATTGCCGATTGAATCATGAGGAAATCCCGATACAATTCTGTCTACCAAAGTATCGCAGAATATACATGATTCATCAACCCATCTTTCAAAATCCTCTCCAAGATTAGATCCTTTTACATGTCGAAGTACGTATTCACGAAGTAACTGCCCGTTGTTTTCTACAAGTTCACAGCATAGGATTATCAGCCCTTTGGAGGGGTCGCCGTTGAAATGACTGAACCTATGATAGAGCATGGCTGTGATTTTTGCAGGGAAAGATACCGCAGATAATGAGGAAGCGTCCTCCTCCATAAAGGAAATTCCTGCCTCTGTTGTGTTTGAAACAACGAACTCTAACTCCGGTGAGGTTATGTAGCTGACATAACGATCGGGATCTACAAGCGGGGAGAACGCGTCAGCTACACATGTGATGAGGGAAATAGATTGTTTCGGTTTGCCGTTTTCAATCCCTTCAAGACATACATGATACAATCCATCTTGTTT
>CAZXHO010000244.1:0-4099 GCA_964640365.1 uncultured Sangeribacter sp.
AGTATATATCTACCGCTTTGCTGTAGCTTACGTCCTATTGTTGTTGTTGACATTCAAAAAATTGTTTTCAAACAATTGGAAGGATGAACTCCAATTGGTGCTTTGCGGAATGTGTGCAGGTTCGATTTACTTTATTACCGAGAACTATGCCTTAAAATACACAACTACCGGAAATGTTTCTTTGCTTGGCTCAATTTCCCCTATTTTTACCACAGTTTTGATGGCAATAATATATAAAGTCAAGATGGAACCGGGCGTAATAATCGGATCTATAATAGCATTTTTAGGAGTTGGAAGTATAGTCTTTAGTCACGGAGAGAGTCTGGAAATAAAACCTGCAGGTGATATTCTCGCTCTTTGTGCATCTCTATCTTGGGCTGTCTATATGGTTGGTATCAAAAGACTTGGACCAATTTACAGCACTTTGTTCATTACTCGAAAACTGTTTTTTTACGGAGTAATTACAGCTCTACCCCTTCTTTTGATTCAGGATGCTCCTCTTCATCTGAATATATTATTTGATTTTTCAAAACCGGAATTCGGATTGAATTTTCTGTTTCTTTTCTTATTTTGCTCTGTATTCGCCTATATTATCATGAATGAGGCTATGAAGATTCTCGGTTCAGTTACAGCGAGTAACTATCTTTATCTTCAGCCTCTCGTTACGATGATAGCCGGATATATTATTTTCGATGAAAAGATTTCTGTTATGGGATATATAGGCTGCGCCCTGATCATCGGAGGTCTTGTTATTTCAGATAAATTAAAAATTAAGAAATCATAGTTTTTCAGCATGACAGATTTAAATACATTTCTTTCGGATGCAATCGCAATGGCAAGATCAGCAGGCGAAATTCAGCTTGATTTTTTCAGATCTTCTTATCTTAATATTGAAACAAAAGTAAATGACTATGATGTCGTAACTTCAGCAGATAAGGAATCAGAAAAACTTTTGATGGCTGTGATTCAAGAAAAATATCCTGAACATGCTATCATTTCTGAAGAATCAGCTCCTGAAGAGGAAGCAAGAGAATGGAGATGGGTGATAGATCCATTGGATGGAACAACAAATTTCAGCCAAGGTCTTCCTGTTTTCTCTATTTCAATTGCATTGGAACACTTCGGGGAAGCAGTTGTCGGAGTGGTTTACGCTCCCTACTTAGGAGAACTCTTTCATGCAATAAAAGGCTCCGGAGCCTTCTTGAATGGTAAGCCTATTCGTTGCTCTCAAAAGAATAAATTTTCTGAATCAGTATTAGCTACCGGCATTCCGTATGATAAGAAAACCAATCCGGATAACAATGTCAGGGAAGTGGCTTTGATAGCTCCAGAAGTAAGGGGAATAAGAAGGCTTGGGTCGGCAGCAATGGATTTATCTTATGTTGCAACCGGATTTTTAGACGGTTATTGGGAACTTAATCTAAACCGATGGGATATAGCTGCCGGAAAACTGATTGCTGAAGAAGCGGGAGCTGTAGTAAAATCAATACGAGACAATAGAAAATATTCTATTATGGCCGCTGCTCCAAATATTGCTGATGAGTTATACCGGCTCCTTACAAAATGATACTCAAATTCAATTTAGACTATTTATTATTTAAGATCCTAAATTGTGATTCCGGCTTTGTGTTCCATTGACCAAAGCCGGAATCATAATTTTATTAATATAATAATTGATTAACTTTCAATGCGTATTTTTAAGAATTCCTGAATTCTTTAGGAGACATTCCCACATTCTTTTTAAAATACTTACCAAAAAATGATTGAGACGGGAAGTTCAATTCATCCGAAATCTGTTGGATATTTAGATTTGTTGACTTTAGCAAAACTTTAGCTTCAAGGATAACATATCTCTCTATCCATTCTACCGCTGAAAATCCAGTAGTTGCCTTAATGGTGCGTGAGAGATGTTTTGGCGATATCTCAAGGATATTGGCATAAAATTCAAGAAATCTTTCCTCTTTAAAATGTTTTTGAACCAACGCCATAAATTTGGAGGAGATCCTATTGTTACTTCGCTGTATTTCATCATTTGATGAATTGTAGCATTGATAAGCTATTTCATAGAAAAATGAAGAAATTGAAAGAGCCATTGCCTGATAGGCATATGGATTTTCTTTATCATGGAAAATAGTATTTATTCTTTTATAGAGGCTATCAAATTGAGGCAACAAATGCTCAGGAATCACTGCTACCTGTTGTCTGATAGCAGTCGGATAATACTTACAATCTTGTAACAATAAGAAAAGGTCATCACAAAATCTTTTAGACATCACAATAAAACAAGAATCGAAATCAGAACTAACCTCATTCAACTGAAGTATCTGAGAACTCTTTACATTCACAATCGAAGGTGCAGAAATGGTGTGAGAGATAAGATTTATATCAATCTTACAGGTTCCGCTCTTGACTATTACTGAAACATTCGAAGTAAACTTAATTGGATCCGGAAGAGAGGGCAACATATTCTTATTGAATTTGTCAAAAACCCAAAAATCATTCTCCAGAATGTTGGAAACCTTTTCAGGAAGATCCATGGTATATTTCAGATCCGTACTCATTGATGTCTATTTTTTATAGATTGACAGTTGTTTAGAATTGAAAGGTGCTTTAATCAGAAAAATTTTTTATTTTTCAATAACTCCAAGAATGTTTCTGATACTTTCTCATTCATATCTTTCGGATATCTGATTTCAGTAAAAATACTTGCCAAAGAGGGTTTGTCATTCTCTTCAACAAATTTTTTGTTAGCCGGAAATTCCTCTTTCTCCTTAAATAAAGCTTTTATATCCTCATCTTCATCATGACGATATTTTTCATTATGCATAATGGCTTTAAGAGGCAATCTCTCGACTTCTTCAGGAGTTTCATCGGGATAACCAAGAGCCAAAGAGGCTACGGGAACCACCAGTTCCGGGAGTTGAAGAAGTTCGGAAATTTCCTTAGCATTATAGTTCACTGTTCCAAGGTAGCACGTTCCAATGCCTTCCATTTCTGCTATTGTCACAATCTGTTGGGCAAAGATGACAGCATCAGTTAATGCACATATAAAAGAATGGAAATTATCATATCCGGGAGTAGCATCTGACACCTCGCACCATCTTGTAAATCTGTTAAAGTCTGCACAAATCGTAAGAATTACATCACTACCGGTAGAAGCCGGTTGATTAAAATGGAAACTGGAGAGACGTTTTTTATTATCCTCCTCTTTGGTTACAATCACTGTGTATAATTGCATATTGCCACAAGTTGGCGCACGCATAGCTTTCTCAATTATATTATTGAGTATTTGATCAGAAATATTTCGTTTTTCAAATTTTCTGACTGTAGCTCGCGTTGAAAAATAGTCTTTATCCATAAAACTTAATTATTTTTTCGACATTTATAATCATTAATAAAAACATTAACTATCTAATGTCTAATGGTTTAATTTTTAGTTTTGGAAATTTTATTTCCAAACTTCAAATCTTAGTTTGCAAATATAGTTATTTTTTTGTTAAATTTGCAACCCAGTATCTTCCAAAATAATTATTTCTTAATATCTGAAAAATTACATCCTAATGGCTGATCCACAAACTTATTCCTACGATGAGGCTTATGAAGCTTCTCTTCAATACTTTAATGGTGATCAACTCGCTGCGCGCGTATGGGTTACCAAGTATGCATTGAAAGATTCTTTCGGAAACATCTATGAAAAAACTCCCGATGATATGCATCATCGCATTGCAGCTTCTATTGCGGAGGTGGAAAACAAATATCCTTCTCCTTTAAGCGAAGAAGATATCTTCAGTCTTTTAAAAGATTTCCGCTATATTGTTCCACAGGGAAGTCCAATGGCTGGAATAGGTAATCATTTCCAAGTCGGATCATTGTCAAATTGTTTTGTAATCGGTCTTCAAGGGAAACCTGATTCATACGGCGGTATTGTAAAAATTGATGAAGAACAGGTGCAGCTAATGAAAAGACGTGGTGGAGTTGGACATGATCTGTCTCATCTTCGTCCTAAAGGCACTCCGGTAAAAAATTCAGCCCTCACCTCTACCGGTCTTGTTCCATTTATGGAAAGATATAGCAATTCAACAAGAGAAGTGGCACAGGA
>CAZXHO010000245.1:0-4079 GCA_964640365.1 uncultured Sangeribacter sp.
AAATCGTCAGCAGCAGTCGTGGTTGGATTGGTTTCATGTTCGGTGCTCGCCGTCGGAATCGTGGCAGGCATAAATAGCACCAAGGCTAAAACTCTGACTAATACAGAACCGGCGGAAGAAAAGGCTATGCATATAGCTTCTGAGACTTCGATAGTATATCCCGACACTGTCTCCAAACTTCCCGGAGCTCTCATTTTTGAGGATGAAACTCTTTATGATATGTTGGTCAAACTTGCTCCTTCATATAAGGTGAACCTTAATTTCAAGTCCGATCAGGCCAAGAAGATTCAACTTTATTTCAAGTGGGACGAAACGATTACAATCGAAGATCTTGTTGAACAACTTAATACCTTCGACAGAATACGTGTTCAGCTGAATGATGACACCCTAACAGTTTACTGATATGAAGCGCTTGATTATCATCATAATTGCCCTTACATCTCTCCTACCGGGGTTCGCTTATTCATATTCTTACCGCTTTAAATCCACTCCTATCGGTGTGGCATTACTGAGATTGATTAAAGAACATCCGGAACTAAAGATTTCTTTCATTTATAATGAACTGAATGATTACACCACCTCGGCAACGGTGAATGCCGACAATCCCTTACAGGCTGTAAAACAACTTGTGGGGCTTAATCCGGTCACAGTCACAGAAAATAAAAATAAAATATTCGTGGAGGCTTTGCAAAATGGCAAGTATAAATATACGGGAAAAGTAATTAACGAATTTGATGAAGGTATTCCATTTGCTACGGTTTATCTTATGAATCCGAAAGATTCTGTAACTATAACTTATGGCATCACAAAAGAAAACGGTTCGTTTTCTATACCTTGCGATGAAAAAGATGTGATAATGAAAATAACCAGCATAGGTTATCATACCATAAATATGAGCTGTAAATCTTTTTCTATGGGTAATATAAAAATGAAGACACTTGCCATTGATCTAAATGCCGTAACAGTCGATGGTGGTGACGCAACACTTATGGCAGACAAGACTGTTTATATGCCAAGACAACGACAGAAAAATACATCTATATCAGGAATTGATCTTCTTGAACGTATGGGAATTCCCCAAATCATTATGAGAAACGGCAAACCGGAAACAACCTCAGGCAAGCCTATTTCATTATACATTGACTATATGCCCGCATCTGATGAAGACCTGACAAACATGAATCTTCAGGACGTGAAACGGGTCGAATATTATGAATATCCCGCAGATCCCCGATTTCAGGGCAACCAATTTGTCGTAAACTTTATTATGACAAAATATGAATATGGAGGCTATGTTAAAATTAGCGGAAATGAAAACTTTGTATTAAATTCCGGATACCTGAGCGGTAATATCAGATTTCAGTATAAGAAAATGACTTATGACATTTATGGGTATGGTAGATATAATGATAATCATCACATCGGAAATGATGTGAGAGAAGTATTCAGACTTCCCCAAGAAGATAATTCTATAAAAGTTTTCGACAGATATTCTAAAACCGAATCTTCCAAGAGTAAAAATAATTTTTACTCCACGAATTTTAGAGCTACCTATATGTCTGATAAAGTTGCCATAAGGAATACAATCAAAGCATCATTGTCAGATGTTCCTCATAACGATACCAGAGGCACCGTTACATATGTACCTCAAGATTTCCAGAATTCCGATTACACTTCTTTGAATAATGAAAATGCCAAATATATAGGATATGACGGAATTTTCAATTTTTCATTACCTAATGAAGATGCTCTTTCCTTTTATCCATCTTACTCTTATTCACATACAAAAAGTAATTCTTCTTTTTTGGAAAAGGGATTGGAACAGGTCATTAATTCTGCTATTGACAATACCAACCTTCTCTCTGCCGACCTACGCTACAGACATAAGTTCGCCAAGTCAGGCAATCTCACAGCCTATGGCACTGTGAGCTATGATTACTACAGAACCAACTACATGGGTACTACTGAAGCACTCGATAAATCTAAAAATATAAGAGGAAGTGCTGGAATAAACTACGATTTATCAGCAGGAAACTTTTATGGTGAGGCCGGAATAGGTTGGAACTGGGATAAAATAACAATGAATAATACCAAATCCACTCAATCCACTCCAAAGTTAAATTTGTATTTGCAATATAAATTTTCAAACAAACATAGATTGTCTGCCAGCATAAGTTATTATGCATGGGCTCCAAATGCTTCATTCAAGAGCGAAAATATAATTCAAGCAAACCACCTCATGAGTTATACGGGTAATCCCTCACTCGTTCCCACTAAAGCGTTGAGTCCAGATATAAATTATACATGGTTTCCTTCTTCGAAATTTTATGTATCGATTTTTGGTGATGCATTTTCTTTAAAAGACAGATATGTCTATGACTACAAAGCTTCTCCGAATGGCATCCTACGAACAATTGAACAACCTTTGGGAGGGTATTTAATTGGTGGATTCGGAGTATCGGGCCGTTTACTTCTACTTAATAATTATCTGCAATTATCCGGTTATTTCAAACAAGACTTTGCACATAATGGCGCTCCTTTCAACTTTACACGTTGGCCAAGGAGATTTGGACTAACTGCCAATTATTACCTTGGTGATTTCTATTTCTCAGCTTCATATAGGTCACGCACCGATTACAGTGACGGTTTTATGGTCGGGCATTGGATGGAATACAAAGATTCTTATTACGTAATGGCAGGATGGGCTAATACAAAAGTGAATGTACGTCTATCTGCAAATAACTTCGGAAGATGGAACCACATAGGATATAATTCATGGTTCAAGACAGAATTCTATGATTATTATTCCACGAATTTTGATCCGACACTGTGCGCCTATTTCTCTATTACCGCCACATATACTTTCGGGTATGGAAAGAAGGTCAAGAGTGATAACGAACCTTCAAACAATGGAGGTGCTTCTTCAGGAATTTTGAAACAATAGTAAATAAATTATAAATATTATCATGCTTCAACTAACAAACAAACACCCTTTGATTGTCCGTTTCAGTTTATTGCTTTGTCTCTTCGGACTTTCGCTATCAGGTCACGCCAAGACTAAAAACGACAGGGCTAACCTTGCTTTGCAATATATCAAAAAGGGATCTTCTCCCTATGATTACATTGCCGACAAATTGCGTAACTATAAGGTTGTTGCCATCGGTGAAGATCACTGGATTGCAGATCATAGCGAGTTCCTTTGTGATGTTCTGAGAAATGTAGGATATACACCCGATACACGCATAAGCAATCTTGCACTCGAATTCGGAAATGAAAGAGACCAGATGCTTGCAGATTCATTGGCTTTTGGCAAGACATGGAATGAAGAGTATGTCAATAAGATTCTTCTTGGTGCTCCTGACGTTTTTGGAAATCCGTATAAGGGCTACCGAGACGTTTTTTATACCGTTTGGGAAACAAACCAACAAAAACCTGACAGTCTCAAAACGAGAATAATATTACTGGATCCTAATGAATATTCAAGAATTCCGGAGGCTCGGGATATGAACATGGCAAAGAAACTTCGGGAGCTTATTCGTTCCAACGGTAAAACCCTGTTTTATGCAGGACAAGCCCATACCCAATACCAGACGCGCGGGCAACAGACAAGGAGGAATAATAATTACTATAATTACCCGAGTGGAGCCAAGTATATTAAAATGTGTTATCCAAATGACATTTTTTCTATAAATCTATGGGGCGGTTTCATGGGTTCGTACGGGTATTTACCGGATGAAGAAACAGTCTGGACACTTATTGACGGAGGAGACATAGATCAGGCTTTTGAATTGAATGGCAATACTCCCGTAGGGTTCGATATTGATGCAAATTTCCCTCTTACTCCATCACAGTATTATGCGGGTAAAGGTTCCGGAAGAGATCCTTGGCCTTTAACATCTGACGATGGCTCTCCATGGACAGCCGATTTAAATTTGATTGATTACTGCGACGGATTATTATTTATTAAGCCTGTAAAGGAATTTACAGGGATGCAGCTTATCGACATCTACAACGATGTCTGGGTGGCGACCATAGCAGACAGAATCGATCCACCACCGGCAAGATCAAAAGAAGAGATT
>CAZXHO010000246.1:0-4077 GCA_964640365.1 uncultured Sangeribacter sp.
AACCAATCTTCTGTTAACCTTAAAATCTAATACCATGAAAAACTCAATGCAAAAATACAAATTATTTTTCAAATAATGCTATAAAACATAAAAATATTTTCAATTTTAACTAAGATTTAACCTTTAGTAAATCATAGCACTGAAAATTAAATATCTTTAACTATAAAATAAGACAAGATTTAAGACAGTATATATTGTGTTGAAGATTGTAATAGAACTGGAAATAATTAAATTCGGAAAAATAAGTAAATTATAAAATCAAGGTTCAATATTATAAAAAAATGCTTACCCTTGTCATAGATAGAGAGCAAGGGTAAGCGGAACGATAGAATAATTAATTAAAGCGTAAATTATCTAATGAATAACAATTCACGATATTTAGGTAATGGCCAAATTTCATTATCCACCATAAGCTCAAGGGCATCTATATGTGTCCTGATCTCTTCCAAAAGAGGTGCAACCGTGTCATGATAAGCAATGGCCTTATCACGCTCTGTAGGTTTCCTATTTGCTATTCTACGCGCAGTAACCATCTTTTCCACAAGAGCCTTAATCTCTGACATATGGTGAGCCATTTTCTCGATCGAAACAAGATCTTGTCCCCCTATCTTTCTGGCTGTATCTTCATCAAAAAGTTGTTTGATTTTGTATACGTTATCAAGCAATAGACGCTGATATGTAATTGCAGCGGGAATAATATGATTGATAGCAAGATCACCGAGAACTCTTGATTCAATCTGTAGCTTCTTGGAATACATTTCCCATTTAACTTCATTTCGTGCCTCAAGTTCCTTCTTTGAGAAAAGACCTGCCTTTTTAAACATTTCAACACTCTGAGGAGACAGATAAGTATCAAACATGAGCGGAGCTGAAGATTCTGTATCCAATCCTCTTTTCTTTGCCTCCTCTTTCCACTCATCGCTATAACCGTTACCGTCAAATTGGATTGCACGAGATTTAATGATATTATTACGCGCTTCATCCATTAAGACCTTATCCAGATTCTCTCCGGCTTCTACCCTTTTCTCTACTCTGTCTGCAAATTCTCCAAGTTCAACAGCCACTGCTGCATTAAGAGCGATAAGTGCTGATGCACAATTTGCAGATGAACCTACCGCACGATATTCAAAACGATTACCGGTGAAAGCAAAAGGACTTGTCCTGTTTCTATCCGTATTATCAATTAAGAGATCAGGTATCTGGCTAACATCAAGGCGCATTCCCTCCTTACCTTGCAGTATTATGGAATCAGTCTCATTCTTCTCTATACTATCGAGAATTTGAGTCAGCTGTCTGCCTAAGAACATTGAGATAATGGCTGGAGGTGCCTCATTAGCTCCAAGACGATGGGCATTTGTAGCTGTCATTATAGAAGCTTTGAGCAGAGCATTATGTTTATGCACCGCAGCCATGACATTGCTTATGAAGACAATAAATTCAAGATTATCTTTTGGTGTTTTGCCGGGAGAGAAAAGCTTTTTACCGGTGTCGGTTCCAAGACTCCAGTTATTATGTTTACCACTACCATTTATTCCGGAGAATGGTTTTTCATGAAGAAGAACTCTGAAGTTATGTCTTCGGGCCACTTCGTTCATAACCGACATAAGAAGAAGATTATGGTCGTTTGCAAGATTGGCTTCTTCATATACAGGAGCAAGCTCAAACTGATTGGGCGCAACTTCATTGTGGCGAGTTTTTGCAGGAATGCCAAGACGGTGACACTCTAACTCAAGATCGAGCATAAAAGCTTCCACGCGACTTGGAATAGCTCCAAAATAATGATCTTCGAGTTGTTGATTTTTAGCACTTTCATGACCCATAAGTGTTCTACCAGTCAAAACCAAATCAGGACGTGCTGCGTAAAGAGCTTCGTCTACAAGGAAATACTCTTGTTCCCAACCAAGATAACATTCCACATGCTTGACTTCCGGATCGAAGAAACGAGCTACGCGAGTAGCCGATTTATCTACTGCATTCAATGCTCTTAATAGAGGAGTTTTATAATCAAGAGCTTCACCTGTGTAAGAGATAAAGATGGTAGGAATACAAAGCGTATTGTCTACTATAAAGGCGGGAGATGAAATATCCCATGCGGAATAACCGCGAGCTTCGAATGTATTTCTAATTCCACCATTCGGGAAACTTGAAGCGTCTGGTTCCTGCTGAACGAGCAATTTTCCTGAGAAACTTTCTATCACTCCACCTTTTCCGTCATGTTCGATAAAGGCATCATGTTTTTCGGCTGTACCTCCTGTCATGGGCTGGAACCAGTGTGTATAATGGCGAGCACCCTGCTCTACAGCCCAACGTTTCATTCCGTCTGCAACGCTGTCTGCCACTTCACGGCTTAGAGGCTCTTTATTATCTATTGCCTTTACGAGTGCCTCATAGGTAGTACGAGGAAGGTATTCAAACATTTTCTGTCTGTTGAATACTTTTTCAGCATAATATTTGTCTACTCTCTCCTTCGGGAGTTCCACTTTTACTGCCTTGCGCGAGGTGGCTTCCTCAACACTTTTAAATCTTAAGTCTGACATATCGTTATTATATCTTGTAGAAACTATTTTATTATTTAATTAAAGCAGACATTGCCATTTCTGTATTTTCTCTACTGTTAAATCCGGTAAGACGGATAAAACCCTCTCCTCTTTTACCAAATCCCGAGCCCGGAGTTGTGGAAATACCGTATGTATATAGCAAATTTTCAAAAATCTCCCAAGAATCTCTTCCATCTGAAGGAGAAGTCCAGACATAAGGAGAATTTTCACCTCCATATGCATTGAATCCAAGTTTTGAAAAAGCCTCCTTTATGATACGCGCATTTTCCAAATAATATTCACTTGCTTTTCTTACCTCTTCCCTTCCTTCATCTGAATAAATTGCAGAAGCTGCCTTTTGTGAGATATAGGAAGCTCCATTAAATTTAGTAGTCTGGCGACGATTCCATAACGCATTCAAAGAAATTTCGGAACCATCTGCATAAATCCCTTTAAGTTTTCTTGGAACAACTGTATAACCGCATCTAACTCCGGTAAAGCCGGCAGTTTTTGAAAAACTCCGAACTTCTATAGCCACTTCATCAGCTCCGGGGATTTCATATATCGACTTTACTATGTCCGCTTGCCTTACAAAAGCTTCATATGCAGAGTCATATATAATAAGACTCTCATTTTCTCTTGCATATTCTATCCATTTTGCCAATTCATTTTTAGAAATAGCTACGCCGGTAGGATTGTTTGGGAAACAAAGAAAAATCACATCCGGACGTTGACTTGGTAGAGTTGGCAAAAAATGGTTTTCTGGCTCGCAATCAAGATAAATGAGTCTGTCCCATCTTCCGTCAATGAGAGTTCCTCCTCTTCCATCAATCACACTATCATCTACATAAACAGGATAAGAAGGATTCATTACCGCTACTATGGAAGATCTTGAATATATATCTCCAAGATTGCCAAGATCACTTTTAGCACCGTCGCTGATAAAGATATCATTTGGTTCAATATCTATTCCCAACGCTTTATAATCGTTTGCAGAAATCGCCTCTCTTAGAAAAGGATATCCCTGTTCGGGACCATACCCTCTGAAGGTTGAAGATTTAGCTAATTCTTCTACCGCCTCATGCATGGCAGATATGACACACGGGAATAAAGGACGGGTGACATCTCCGATATCCATTCTTATAACCTCTCTACCCGGATTCTTTTCTTTGAATATATTAATCCGTTTGGCTACTTCTGAAAAAAGATAAGATACCGGTAATCCACGGAATTTATCATTAACTTCAATCATTTTACAGCTTATTTTTTTGAATTACGGTTTATAGTTATACCAGCCCTCTGCCACAAATTCTGCCGGTCCTTGCATGAAAACATGCATGGTTGTAGTATCTATATTTATTTTTAGTTGTCCACCTAATAATTTTACTATAACACTTTCATCTGTAAGCCCTTTTAAATAGGCAGCTACGACAGAAGCGCACGAACCGGTGCCGCAAGCAAGCGTTTCTCCGGAACCTCTTTCCCAAACCCGCATATCTATATGGTTACGGTCTTTGATTTTCACAAATTCAATATTGGC
>CAZXHO010000247.1:0-4040 GCA_964640365.1 uncultured Sangeribacter sp.
CTATCAGTTCGGCAAGAACGTCGGCATGCATATCGAACCGGGTCCTGACGGTGGTCTCGTGGTTCTCGATGATACCACAATCTACGACATGGCAGTCAAGATTCTTGAAGAGAAAAACAAGGCTGAGGCTTAATTTGTTCTTCTTTTAAAGAACTGATTCGTTAACAAAGGCGCTCCGGATCTTTCTGGGGCGCCATTAAAATATTATAGAAATGGCAGACAGATTTGTAACACTCGCTATTCATACTTATCCATATGCCGTGAAGCTGAAGAAGATTCTTGAGAGCCACGGCATGGAGGTCAGATTTGAAAATCTGATTGTGGGAGACACCGGCATAGCCACCGGAATCCGTGTAAAGATTAATGAGAAAGACCTTCCATTGGCTATGAAGCTAACGGAGAGCAGCGAATCTTTGCCATCCGTCAAAGTTGAAATGAAACTCTCGGGGTCGGCACCCACTGTTCTTATTCCCATAGATTTTTCAAAAAACAGTATGCTTGCTTGTCGTGCCGGATTTGAACTTGCCAACAGGCTTTCTATGCATCCTGTCTTATTGCATGCTTATGTCACTCCTTATTTTGCCGGAGGAATGATGGCAGACGATTCTTTCAATCAGGGATTGTCGCCTATCATAGGCACAGATGCCGCTGACATTGAAGAAGAGATCGACATGCAGCATGAAACATTAAGAATGATGGCTGATTTCAGACGTAAGCTCAACGATAAATTGAAGGATTGGAATCTGGACAGCGTAGATTATTCAGTGAACGTCACAGAAGGAATTCCCGAAGAAGCAATTCTGGAATATTGCCGACTCACTCCTCCTTCTCTTGTGGTGATGGCTACAAGGGGCGTAGACAAGAAAGGTGAGCAGCTGATTGGTAGCGTGACCGCTGAAGTGCTTGATTCTTGTAGAGTGCCCGTTTTTACCATTCCTGAAAATTTCGATTTCGTATCTGTGGAGTCACTCAAGAAACTTGTGTATTTCTGTAATCTCGATCAGCATGATCTTCTGTCGGTTGACACACTTATGAGGACATTTGCCTATCCCGAAGTAGATGTCACTCTGATACCGGTTAACGATAGGGCGGGGGCGGATGCTAAATCGAAGGTTGCTACTTTGTGCGATTATTTCAACAAAAGCTATCCTACAGCGAAGTTTAGAGCTGAATTTTTCCAGTCAAAAACGTTCCGTCAGGATTTTGAGGCATTTGAAACAAAAGCGGGAATTCAGCTGATGATCGTACCCAACAAGAAAAAGAATGTCTTCAGCCGTCTATTTAATCCCGGGATAGCCCATAAATTGCTTTTTGAGCGCGATCTCCCGTTGCTTGCTCTCCCGGTTTGATGTGTAAGAGATGTTATTCATGATGCTTGCAGCAGGGAATTGAATTTCCATTCAATGCTTATTCCAATGCAATGCTTTTTAAAACTATAATTTGATTGTTGCGTAAATACGCATAATATGATTTTTCCAAAAGATTTTGAAACAAAGGTCGGATTTAGCCAACTACGCCTCCTTCTGATCGAAAAATGCGAAACACGTCTTGGTAAGGAAGAGGCTGCGGAGATGAAATTCACCTCCGACTATAAGGAGATAAAGCGTAGATTGGCATGTGTATCTGAAATGGTGTCGTTGCTTTCATCAGGATCTGAAATGCCCGATGAAAGAGTCTACGATGTGCTCCCTTGGCTTGCAGAAATCAGGGCTGCCGGTTCTTTTATGTCTGCCGGTCGTCTCCAGAAATTGGCAGCCACTTTACAAACCATGACTTCTGTGGGAGCCTTTTTCCGTAAGAGTGAAGATGGAGATAAACTTCGCTATCTCACATTGAGTCAGGAGTTCTCCACTCTTCCGGTATTTCCCGAAATAGTAAAAGAGATTGACAGATGTATCGGCAAGTTCGGAGAAGTAAAGGATAATGCCTCTCCTGCTCTGCTGGAAGTCAGGAGGGCTATGGCAACAGCCTCCGGTTCTATGCAGAGGGCTATGAGGAGGGTGCTCGACAGAGCTGTTCAGGATGGGATAGTTGATAAGGATGCATCTCCGTCTCTGCGTGACGGAAGACTTGTCATTCCGGTGTCGGCAATGATGAAAAGAAGTCTTAACGGTATTGTCCATGATCAGAGTGCCACAGGCAAGACCGTGTTTATAGAACCGGCGGAGGTGGTGGAAGCCGGCAACCGTCTGCGGGAACTTGAGATGGATGAGAAGAGGGAGATAGCCGTAATCCTGTCTGCCATCACCGATTTGGTGCGTCCGTGTGTTGAAGAGATAACAGAGGGCTGTAGAATTCTTGCGCGCCTTGACTTTATCAAGGCTAAAGCACGTTTTGCAATGGATACGGGAGGTGAAATGCCTAATCTGGAGAAAAAACCGGAGATAGAATGGTATCATGCCATTCATCCGGGTCTTCTGATGAACCTACGTTCTCAAGGCAAAGAACCGGTGGCTTTAGATATAACTTTGGGAGGAGAAAGACGCATCCTGATAATTTCCGGTCCTAATGCCGGGGGTAAGTCAGTTTGTCTAAAAACTGTTGCTGTTGTGCAATATATGATGCAATGTGGCATGTTGCCTACTCTCTATTCTAATTCCCACATGGGTATTTTCCAAGGAATTTTCATAGACATAGGCGATGAGCAGTCAATAGAGAACGATCTCAGCACATATTCTTCTCATCTCGCAAACATGAAGTATTTCTTGTCGCATGCCAATGCTTCCTCACTCGTTCTTGCCGATGAAATGGGCTCGGGGACCGAACCGCAGATTGGGGGTGCTCTTGCTCAGTCCATACTTGTGGATCTTGGAAAATCAGGTTGCATGGGAGTAATTACTACCCATTATCAGAATCTGAAGACTTTTGCTGATTCGGAACCGGGGTTCGTTAATGGAGCAATGTTATATGACAGACAGCATTTGCGTCCAACTTTTCAGCTTTCTATCGGGAACCCGGGAAGTTCTTTTGCGCTCGAAATAGCTCGCAACACCGGTTTGCCTCAAGATGTCATTGAAAGGGCGCGTGAGATTGTCGGGAGTGATTATGTCAATATTGATAAGTATCTTCTCGAAATTCAGCGCGATCGCCGGTACTGGTCTAATAAAAGGCTTAGTATTAAGGAAAAGGAGCATAAACTTGATAAGTTGCTCGAGACTTACGAATCAAATTCTTCAGACCTGAAGACTCAGAGAGCGGCTATTCTCCGGGCAGCAAAGGAAGAAGCCAGGGAGATTCTTGCCGGTGCCAATGCACAGATAGAACGTTCCATCCATGAAATCCGAAAAGCGGAGGCAGAGAAAGAGCGGACGCGCCAAATCAGAAAGGAACTGGAGGAGTACAGACAAGGTCTTGAAACGGATTCTGAAAAAGAGGATCTTCCCGAAGTTTTGAAACCTCTCCGTCATAAGAGTAAGAAAACGTCTGCCGGACAAAAGCAGTCTGCAAAACCGGAGGCAAAAAAAAGTGTAAGTATAGGAGACTATGTGCGTATGTCGGATGGGGGAGTAGTCGGTAAAGTACTCAGTATTAGCGGTAAGAAGGCGGAAGTAGCTTTTGGAGCGCTGCGCACCATTGTTGAGATAGATAAGCTTAAACCTGCACAGAAGCCCAAACAGACGGCATCGTCAACAGTCATGACTGTTTCCTCTTCCACTTCCGATGAGAGTCGCGAGCGTCAGTTGAAATTTAAAAATGAGATTGACGTAAGAGGAATGCGTGCTGATGAGGCTTTGCAGGCAGTAACCTATTTTCTTGATGATGCAGTGCAGTTTAATGCCAGTCGACTTCGGATTCTTCACGGCACGGGCCATGGCATTCTCAAAACCCTCATAAGGCAACAACTGAAAGCGAATCCCAATGTCGTTGAATACAGAGATGAAGACGTAAGATTTGGAGGAGCCGGCATAACGGTCGTCGATCTCTCCTGATATTAAGCTGCACATTACATTAGGACATGGCAACTTTTCTGACTATTTGACAGATATCTGTAAGCATTAACTCAAGTACAGGTCCAAGGTCCAGCATATAACAACATCGGC
>CAZXHO010000248.1:0-3991 GCA_964640365.1 uncultured Sangeribacter sp.
CATCGAGAAGATAACAGGAAAGCAAGCCATAGAACTTACACGAAAAAATCAAAATTAGATTTTTTTATTGTAGCCATATGAAATTATCAATAGGTTTCTAATTTTGACTTTAATAACTTCAGATATAAGTATGACAGTTAGTTCAAGAATATCTTCATTCCTTATTTTAGCAATATTGATAGGCATGATCGTTTCGTGTAATCGGAACTCAGCAATCAATAGACAATTGAATGAGGTAGAATTATTGATAAACTCATCTCCTGATTCTGCAAAGCATTTGCTTGAAGCAATTTATTCTAATGACATTTCTCATATGAATGAATCTCAGAAGGCTGAGTTATCTATTCTTCTCGCAAAGCTAAAACTTCGTTTGGGCAATTCTTTTATTACAGAAGAGAATTTTGACCAAGGAATGAAATACCTTGAATCTGTCTCAGATACTCTCAGACTTGTTGACATGTATCAGCTTGCCGCTGTTAAGAAGCGTTGGTTGCTCCAACAAGACTCTGCAGCGTATTTTTATCTCATGGCTATTAACTTAGTTCCTGACACATTAAGCAGGATTAAAAGTGAATTATATACTAAACTTTCTAATTTATATGCATATCCCACTCTAAACAAGGATTATCCAAGAGCTATAAAGTATTCTAAATTAGCATTGTCGTTAGCAGAAACCTCCTCGGACAGTGCTCGAGCATTGCATGATATCGGGCTATTTTATTCTTTTAACAATCATAATGATTCCGCTATGATCTATATGGATGAAGCTTTAAGTATTACCAAACTTGATGATCCGGAATCTGATACTTATGCTCTTAACTATGCGAATCTTCCTAATGCTGAGCTTCAAAAAAGTGTTTCTTATCTCAACCGAATCAAAGGAAAACATCTGGGCAAATTAATAACTCTGGGATTTCTATACCTCAATAATTCGAGAATTGATTCTGCTACCCACTATCTAAATGAATCAAAAAGAATATACTTAATGAATCCAAGTCATTATTCAGTAAACACCTTCAATAATCTTCGAATTCTTGAGGGGAGTTTATCTTTACTCAAAACAGGTGTCGTCTATCCTGATGATGGAGCTGTGACTAATGATTCAATCAGCCGGGTTCTTAGTATACAAGATATGCTATCAAATGAACAGCATGATTACAACAATCAGCTTCAGGTACGGTTATTGGAATCAAATGCCAAAAGACAGTTAGCATGGATTGTTTCCTTAGGTGTTTTATTAGTCCTCACGGTGAGTTTTGGAATTTATATATGGAATTCAAAACGTAAATATCTTTTG
The DNA here is from genome assembly GCA_964640365.1 of uncultured Sangeribacter sp. Lineage (GTDB taxonomy): Bacteria > Bacteroidota > Bacteroidia > Bacteroidales > Muribaculaceae > Lepagella. The sequence goes on from CAZXHO010000248.1 coordinate 1,298, forward strand.
CTGAAGCGACAGCTTGATGACATCAAGATTGAACAGATTATGACTGAAGCCGAAGATAATCTGACAGAAGATACCACATCAAGGATGTTGATCCTAAAAAGACTTGAGATCTGTATCGGGCAATTCAGAAGTTTAAAGTTACAGAGCGAAATTGATGAAATGGAACTTCGGTATCGGCAAACCGGAAACTTTCCTCCCGTCAAGCAGAGAGATTCGTTCAAGAATAGTTTGATAAGTTGTTTCGCCGATTTTATTTTAGATTTGAAAATGACCGGGGTCAAGCTGAATATGGAGGATATAATCACTTGTATCATGACATGCCTTAAAGAGTCCAACATGGCTATTGCCGCTTGTCTGGGCGTTACTGACACTGCAATCAGAACACGTAAAACACGTCTGAGAGCGAAGTTACCCGAGGAAATGGTGAAGATATTGGAATTATAAGATAAAGTATTATCGCATAGGGCTTTGTGCATAGTTGTGAAACATTAATGAAACATCTGTGTAAAAGTGAAATGTTTGTGAAACGGTAAATTCTTGGAGACCCTTATATGTTACCATACCTTTGCTCTAAAAAATTGCAAACGGTATGAAGACAAAGTTCTTATTCTTATTTCTTGCCTTTCCTTTATACGGAAATGCCCAAATTGTAAAAAACGATTCTATTGTTGAGAAGGATTCTCTACTTATCGTAAAGCTCGATGATGTAGTAATACAAGCGTCACGCAATATACAACGATTGAGCAAAGGGGGATTGATTACAAATGTCAAGAATACCCCTCTTAGTGAACTTGGCACTTGCCGAGATGTGCTCTCGCAACTACCGGGTGTTGTAACCAATGAGGATAAAATCGAGATTGTAGGACGTGGCACTCCTCAAATATATATCAATGGTCGTAAACTTGTAGATAAATCAGAACTTAATCAAATATCTTCAAAGGATGTAAGTAATGTAGAGGTAATTTTTAATCCCGGTGCGGAGTATGATGCTGAAACAAGAGGAGTCATACTTATCAAGACAATAAGAAAACCCGGTGATGGAATTAGTGGCTCAATTCAAGCCTCCGGAAGGCAAGCTCATTTCTTTTCCCAATCTGATAACCTCTTCCTAAATTACAGAATGGGTAAAATTGATATTTTCGGAGGTTTCTCATACAACTATTCAAGGAGTTTTCAGAATCAACATAGCATTACTGACATACGAACGGATAATGCAGGTTACAATATCTCTTCAGATACACGAATTTATCCCACAGCCCACTCTTACATGGCTAATATAGGTGTTAACTGGCAAATAAATGGAAATAGTTATATTGGAATAAAATATGAATTTAATGCTACTCCGAAATCTATATCAAAATGGTCTATGCATGAAGCCGTAACCGAAAATAACGAATTGATAAATAATATTTCGTATGATATTGATTGGAATAGGAGATCTCAACCCATTCATCTTATTAATCAATATTATCAAGGGAAAATAAAGAATTTCTCAATTTCTATTAATAATGATTATTATTATCGAAAGCAAAATAATAATCAGTCTGTTTATGAGACAGATCTCTTCTTGGAAGAAAAATGGAGTGGAAGTAGAAACTCGGTTAATAGTGCCATGTTCGCTTCTAAAGGAACTGCCGAGTATAAATTTGGTGTTAACACTTTGGAATTTGGTTACGAAATAACTGATACTGATAGACATGATATTTTCAAAAATGAAAGCAGTGGATTGCCTGATGCAGACGATCGAATAAAAGAGATTGCTGCAGCCGGTTTCTTTGCTATCAATATTCCTATAAAACGGGTTGAACTGTATGCCGGAATTAGATATGAATATACATCCTCGGATTATTATCAAAATGATGTATATGTCAAGGAACAAAGCCGAAAATACAGCCGTTTTTATCCTAATATAGACTTTACATTCCCGATAAGAAATGCCAAATTCACGCTTTCCTATGAAGCCAAGACTAAACGTCCCTTGTATAGTCAGTTGAGTAGTAGCATACAATATGACGACCGTTTTACATTTGAGACGGGCAATCCATTACTAAAGTCTGAACAGATCCATAGTTTATCACTCGCTGGCATTTATAAATGGTTGTTCTTCAGTGCATCATATATGTATGATAAAGATGCCATTATAAGTGTCATTAGACCTTACTCAACCGGAGATCCACGTAATATAATGTCTTATCATAATTTCAATCACCTTTCTAAATATAGTCTGGTTTTATCATTTTCACCAAAAATTTCAAGATGGTCACCACGGTTGAGGTTTAATATTTTAGGCCAAAGGTTTGCAATGGCAACTGTTAATGGAACAAAGAAACTCAATAATCCCATCTTATTTGTTAATCTTTTCAATGGTTTATCTTTAGGAAATAATTTTTCAATGAACGGAGATGTTTCTGTGCGTACCCGAGGGGATATGGATGTAGTAACCATTCTTCCATCATGGCAAATTAATATCGGATTTTCAAAAACACTAAAGAACTGGTTCTTTCAGCTGCAGGCAACGGATATATTAAAGACTGCAAGAAACTCTATGATAACTTATGGTTATCAGATGTCACTCAATAAGTGGAATTATAGTGATTCTCAGGCATTAAGGATAATGATTAGATATTCATTTAATACCGCCATAAATAAATATAAAGGAAAAGGAGCAGGAATATCTGAACGTAGCAGATTATA
>CAZXHO010000249.1:0-3984 GCA_964640365.1 uncultured Sangeribacter sp.
AGTTCCACAGGAGTATGGTAAGATCATCAACGAAAACGGCGGCAAATTGCCCGATGCAATCGGTATTCCGGAAGAACAGCTCCGTAAAGCTGCTAAGATGGATGTTTGCAAGATCAATATCGACTCTGACAGCCGTCTCGCTATGACTGCTGCTGTTCGCAAAGTATTTGCTGAGAAACCCGCTGAGTTCGATCCACGTAAGTATCTTGGCCCGGCTCGTGACGAAATGGAGAAACTTTACAAACACAAAATTATCAACGTGCTCGGTTCTGACGGAAAAGCATAATTTATGCTTACTCATAAAAACTTTGAAGAGCCTTTCGGGGCTCTTCTTTTTTATAAATTATATGATACATTTAAGATTATAAATCTTTAATTATTAATAGAATGAAAATACAAGTTAATCTTGATAACCATACTTCCAATTCCAAGATAATAAAAGATCACTGCTCCAACAATTTTTCATATATCTCGATATGCCGACGTGCTACAGCATTGACATCGTAATCACGTTCTGCAATCTCTCTTGAAGCTTTACCCATCTTTTTCATCAATTCAGGGTCTTCTATTAATTTTCTCAACATCTCTGCAATTTGGGTGGGATTGTGTGGGGAAACCAAAAAACCATTGATGCCCTCTTCCACTGTATCCTTACAACCGACAGAATTCGTAGTTACAATCGGTCTGCCAACTGCAGAAGCTTCAATTAATGATTTAGGAACACCTTCACGGTAATAACTGGGATAACAGACAACCGCTGATTTCTTGAGCAATTCGGCAACATCTTCCCTATGTCCTAACCATTTTATATATTTTCCATCTACAAGAGCGTTAAGTTCCCCCTCTTTGATTGCAGAAGGATTATCTGAAAGGCCACCGCATAACCAGAATTCTATCTTATCCTCAAATTCATTGCGCATCAGTTCTGCAGCCGCCACTACGTCTTCTACGCCTTTTTCCTTCAACATTCTGGCAGTGAATATAATAATTAACGGTTGCTTCATGGGAATCTCGGAAAATGGATATTCTTCAAGATCAACTCCCGAGCCTTTTATAAAATTAATCTTTTGAGGATCTACTACACCATTTTCAATAAACATGGCTTCATCATCATGATTCTGAAATATGATAGCCACATTACGTTTATTCATGGCAAATTTCAGAGCTTTCAGAAGTACTCGCGTCACCATCCCTTTTTTATTTTCTCCAAATAAAGTACCGAGCCCACTAACAGCATATACCACTCCACGAGTTGTTGTGAATCGAGAAGCAATCCCTCCCCACAACATATTTTTTAACCCGACATGATGAATTATAGCATGAGGATGTTTTTTATATAATCTATAAAGGAACTTCAATGTTTTTCTTTCATCTGACAATTTCATGCCCGTGGGATTTACAGGAAGATCTATGAATTTAAAACCCATATCCAATATCTTCCTCTTACAACCCGTATCTTTTGTTACCAATATGACATCCCAACCGTTTCTTGCCGCTTCCTCAGCGATCCGAACACGGTGTGACAGAAAAAATCTGTCTTCATTTATCACAAGTAACAATTCCTTCATAGAAATATCAGAGAAGAGTGCTGAGACAATTTAGGACAGTGCCCGGCACTAAATGTAGCTTTCACAAAGCCCACAACATAAAATACGCATTATTCCCTACTTTTATTGCCATTCAACAATAAAATCAAGGTAAATATATCAACTTCTTTTTGTCTTTACAAGATAACATTCCTTATATAAATGGGTAATCGAAATATGAGCCTAATTCAAAATCATAAGAATCCGGAGTAAAGCTCATATATCCCGACCCATCATAGAATGTGAACTCTCCAAAATATATTTTACCATTTACGTTATATAAATCCACCCTTACATGTGGGAAATCCTTAGACAGATGTTCAGCAATCCTAATCATTTTATCATAATTTAGAGGTGGCACTAACTCATCTTCAGAGGGCAACTCGTCATTTCTTATTACATCTATTTTTTTATAATCCGGGGTATAGATGCCTACCTTTACCTTATTTCCAAGATCCCTGTCGTACATTGTATATAACATCTTCACTTTACCATTGAAGCAAAAAAACTTATAGTCTGTTAATCCGGGATCTTTACCATCGCTTAGCAACTGCTCAATTAATATTTTCCGTGGATATTTATTTTCATAAGCCCATTCTCTACCTGGATGTCTGGACTTAGGAGCGTCAAACCAATCCTTTAATTTCTGATTTAAAGTATTTGATGTTATTTCATTTTTATTTTTACAAATCCACACTTGATTACCACCGTAACCATCTGTTGTTTTCATTACAAACTGATTTGGCAACTCATTAAAATCAATTTGCGTATAATCATCATAAACGCCCAATAAGGGAATCAATATATCTTTGAATCCATATTCTTCGACTATCTTTCGAGCTTCTGATTTATCGGTGCATCTAAGCATTAAAGGATTACGGTATTCCAGTTTGTATAACTGCAATTTTTCTGTAAATCTTTCAGGATGTTTGAAATTAATACATCTTCCGGTATGGATAAGATATTGCAATCTTACCATTAATTTATCCGGGATCCAAGTGAGGGAATTCAGAATTTTTATTCTTAAATTCCTTGATTTAATCAGATTTTTATAGTTCATGTCTAAGGCTGAGAACTTGATTTTTCAGCTCCACTCAGGAATTGTCGTTAATGTATAATTTCTCAATTATATATACGCCTCAATAAGTGTTTTATTTCTTCCGCCCCTTGTTTTTACATATTCAAATATCACCAAAACAAAATCACCTCTTTTAAAAGCCTCTTAATTATCCAACTTCTACCCTACTGTCAGAACTTAGACTATTTTTATCTTTTCTCGGGAGTATGTCGATTATCTGAAATAAGTAATATTGAATTTTTAATTACGTTATCTTAATAAAAATGACTCACATTAGATTCTAAATGCGGTTTCGTACAGCAATAATCTGGAATGGTATTTCTCAATTCGGACAATCGGGAATTACACTTCTGTCTACAATATTATTAGCGAGGTTGCTGACACCGGATGATTTTGGCATTATTGGCATTGTCACTATTTTCATTGCCTTCTCCCAAATGTTAGTTGATTCCGAAATGGGAGGTGCTCTCTTGAAAAAGAAAGAGGTGACTTTGACCGACTATTCCACTCTTTTTTACTATAATCTTGCAGTAAGTCTGGTTCTATATGGCATCATATACCTTACTGCACCATATATTGCTGATTTTTATTCGCGACCTTGTTTAGTTGAAGTAATTAGAGTAATATCCCTGTGCATAGTTATACATGCTTTTCGAGTGGTACAGAAAATCATGCTCTTTAGGTCATTAGATTTTCGTACATATGCTGTAATTACTGTAGTAAGTGGAATAATTTCACTACTTGTTGCAATATGGATGGCATATAACCATTATCAATATTGGGCATTAGTTTGGCAACAGATAGTATTAGCAACCACAAATGTTATCTTGATGGGAATTCACAATAGATTTATTCCTATATTGAGATTTTCCAAAGAATCTTTCAGATATCAGTTTTCATTTGGGATCGGATTGATGGGATCAAATATCGTGGTTACCATAGCGAATAATATTTCTGCAAATATAATAGCAAAGATATCCTCCCTCGGATTTACCGGCTATTATACTCAAACCTCAAGGATAACTAATTTTTGTCAGAACACAATTAGTTCACTAATGGATCAAAGCATTTTCCCAATACTTGCAAAATTAAATAAATTAGATGAGCTGAGACATTATTATCACCGGTTAGCACGTTGGATAATTTTAATATGCGGCGGAGTGACAGTGTTATTTGTAGTTTTCGGACATTGGATTATTAGGATCGTTTTGAGTGAGGAATGGATTGCTGCCACATGGATGTTCAGAATTCTTTCTATAGCCATTTTACCGGCTTCTCTTCAAGTGCTTTGCAGAAATATTATTAAAGTGACGGGAAATA
>CAZXHO010000250.1:0-3962 GCA_964640365.1 uncultured Sangeribacter sp.
TGAACAGCTGTTTTCATTGCAAAAGTACAATGTTATTTTTAAAGTACCAAAGTTTTTTTGAAAAATTTTTACTAATTTTTCAGATAATCATAATACCCTATTTTATTGACCATTTTTTGTGGAATTCAACCTATTTTTATGGCTGTTTTTAATAACCGTCATTTGTCAAGATCCATCATTTATATCCTTCTAACATAAAACAAGGAGACTCCGCATTAACGGAATCTCCTTGTTTTATGTTTTTACTCCTTTATTTTATATTGGATCTATGTTTTGTCTCTGATTATTCCTGTGTGAAGATTACGATACGGTTCCAGTCGTTGGTGTTATAAGGCTGTACTGACGAACCATCATATTTCACTGTAAGGCGGCTTGAATCGATGCCATATTTGTTTATGAGCTGTGATGCAACTGCGTCTGCTCTCTTCTTAGACAATGCCATGTTGTATTCACTTGTGCCCGTGTCTTTGTCGGCATAACCTACTACAACCACTTTCTGATCAGGATTTGCCTTGAGCCATTCTGCCATGTTGTAAACGTTAACCTCTTCAGTCGGCATAATCTTGTCTGAGTTGATGGTGAAACGTACGGTTGTCATCAATGGTGCGTTAACACAATCTTTCTGTACTACAGGTTCGGGGCAAGGAAGCTGACTCTCGAGAGCTGCAATAGCCTGGTTTGCTGCAAGATTCTCAGCACGAAGATTGTTTACCTGATTATTAAGGTCAGCAAGACGTGCTGTAGTTACACATTCGTTATAGCTTTCCCAAGTGCGACCGCCGATATTGAAGTTGAAACCGCCGATTGCTGCAACATTAGCCTCAATAGGACGTCCGTAGCTACATCCGTTCCAGTTGTCGCCATAGAAGGCTGCACGTGCCTCTGCAAAGAAGTCAACATATTCACAAAGACGAACACGGAACTGAACACCGGCAGTAACAGGGAGTGTCCAACTTGAATTCCTGACCTTTCCGTTTTCACCGCGTACAATGTTTGAACCCGGCTCGTCACCGAAGCCCCAAGTATAATCGGCACCAAGGCCAACGAAAGGAATCACGCTGAATACTCTGTCGGGATTAACACCACCAAGACTATTGCACATATCCCACATGAATTCAAGGTTGAGATTGGCATGCTTGGCATTCGACCATCCACTTGCCTCCGGTTTGACTCCATTGGGGTTGCCCCAGTGAAGCGAACCTCCGAGAGCATTGAGACGGAGTCCCATATATGGTGAGAACCAGTGACCTACACCGACATTGTAGGTGGCTGTCATGTATTTCTTATTAACAATGGGTCCTGAGTTTTTAGCACCGTTAATACCTCTTTCTACGAAAGGCTGATTAACACCGGCACCGAGCTGAATAAACCAATTGTCGCGCCAACTCTGGAAGTATTTGTTGGAGTTGTCACATGAAAATTCAGTTACTGAAACTGCATTTTCTTCAACGACCACGTCTTGTGCATTTGCTTTGGGAGCCATCGCGAAACCGCCGGCACAAAGCGCCATTAAGTAAAGATTCTTAGCTTTCATAATAATTTTTTGAATAGTTGAATAGTTTAGAATAGTTGATTTTATGTCATTATAACATTTATACTTTTTTTTGGTTCATTAATCAAGATTTGCAGTGCCCCAATTTTTTCAAAATAAAATCATAACATGCCGATAATCCTCATGTTAGCATTATTTAATTCTTAGCTAAAATTTTTAAACTATTTTGAAGTCTGCGTCTTTTTCATTAATTTCGCGACTAAATGCGGATTGTGCCCGGCCTCTCCTCTTCAGGCTCTTTCCCGACTGCCAATGGAATGAAGGTCAAAAGAAGATATTCAATCACGTTTGAAGATGAATCCCGTCTGGAAAAGCTACTGAAAGTCAGCGCCTCTCCATATGCTTATGTGCTGGCTGTGATTGTTGTGGCTTTTTTTCTTATGGCTCTCGGTGTGCTCCTGTTTGCTCTGACTCCTGCAAAAAAACTTTTGCCGGGTTATCTTAAGGATTCTGAACGCGCGGCAACTGAAGTGCAACATATGCGGCTCGACTCTCTGCTTCAATCTTATGAAGATAATGCCGCATATCTTGCCAACATTATGAAAATCATGAACCCTTCCCCACTCTCCGAAGACTCCGTAAAGCGCGAACTTACCTTTTCCGATTTCCCTATTTCTGCCGACTCCTTACTGACGGCTTCAGCCGATGAGCGTAAATTCAGTAGAATGATGAGAGAACGGGAGAAGTATAACATTTCTGTGATTGCTCCCCTTGCAGCGGAAAGCATGATGTTTAACCCGGTCAATGAGGAGAGCGTTATCACTGAAAAATCAAAACAGGCAACCAAAGCGGAAATAATTCTTCCAAGAAGGTCTACCGTGGCAGCGATAGCCGACGGCACAGTTATATCTGTGTCGCAGTCTGTGAGAGAAGGTGGAGGAACTGCCGTGTTGATTCAGCATGCAAAAGGTTTCCTGAGCCGCTGCAACCGTCTCGGCACTGTTCTTATTGAACCGGGAGATTTTGTTTCGGGGGGACAGATCATAGCCCTCACTTCTTCAGGAAACGGGCGTGACAATGAAAGGATAAGCATAGAAATGTGGCATAATGGAAATAAACTTGTGCCCTATGATTATCTTGGAGACAAGGATTCTGCAACTCCCCGTTATCCCATTTACGATGAATAGCGAAGGCTTACACGTGAAATGTGGATTAGAGAGCGACAATTAAATAAGGAGCCGAACAAACAAGGATATATTCTCCTAAAAGGCTACTTATAAAATTATCATATTTTAATTTTTAGAGCTACTTATCATAATACTGAAAGAGTGAATACTGAAATAAAAAATATAGCGATTCTGGGAAGCACCGGAAGCATCGGCACTCAGACTCTCGATATAATAGAGGAATATCCCGAAAAATTCAGGGCAGCCGTATTGACAGCAGGTAAAAATTGGGAACTACTTGCCCGTCAAGCTCGTAAATTCCTTCCTGACAGAGTTGTAATAGCTGAGGAACAATACTACCCTCCTCTTAAGGATGCTCTCTCTGATCTACCAATTGACGTTGAAGCCGGAACTAAGGCTATTGCTGAGGCAGCTGCTTTGCCACAGGTAGACACTGTAGTGACCGCTATGGTTGGTTACAGCGGATTAATTCCTACGATCGAAGCCATCAAGGCAGGTAAACGCATAGCCCTCGCCAATAAGGAAACTCTCGTTGTGGCAGGTGAGCTAATCACCAACATGCTCACGTATTCTGACTCCGAGATAGTTCCCGTAGACAGTGAACATTCAGCAATTTTCCAGTGTCTTGTAGGTGAAAAGACTAAAGAAGCACGCAAAATTCTACTTACTGCAAGCGGTGGCCCTTTCAGAAAACTTACCGTAAGCGAACTTGAAAATGTAACAGTTGCTGATGCCCTTCATCATCCCAACTGGAATATGGGTGCCAAAGTGACAATCGACTCTGCCTCGATGATGAACAAGGGATTCGAAATGATCGAGGCACGTTGGCTTTTCGGTTGTCCCCCCGATAAGATTGAGGTCGTGGTCCATCCTCAGAGCATTGTACATTCAATGGTTGAATTTGTCGACGGATCGATTAAAGCCCAGTTAGGGGTGCCTGACATGCATCTTCCAATTAGATATGCCCTCGGATATCCTGAAAGGCTGTCGACCGATAAACCCGGTCTTTCACTTGCTCAATATAGCACTCTTACATTCGAGGCTCCGGATTATGAGAAATTTCCTCTGTTATCCTATGCATTTGAGGCAATTGCAAAAGGCGGCAATATGCCTTGTATCCTCAATGCTGCCAATGAGAAGGCGGTAGCGGCTTTTCTCGCTCGGAAAATTAAATTTACAGACATGCCGAAGCTTGTGAAATTTACGATGGAACGCACACCGTTTATGGAATCTCCGGTGCTGAATGATCTTGTGGAGACAAATACTGCAGCTTTGAGAATAGC
>CAZXHO010000251.1:0-3955 GCA_964640365.1 uncultured Sangeribacter sp.
TCCGGTTGTTATCATCAGCCGAACGAATCTCAACCTCAGCATCGTCATGAAGCATGATCTCGCGGTTTATCTCATCGTTCATCTTCATTCGCCAGTCATCCTGGCTGCATTGAGACACACCGATTTTATATGTTTTACCTCCACCACATGCCATCATAATAAGCAGAGGGCAACAAAATAAGAGTAGCTGTAAAAATCGTTTCATGATATTTTTATGCATAAGTTTACGCAAATATAAGCATTATCCTATAAAAAAAATTGTAAATCATATAAATTATTGCCAAAAACAACAAATTTTATATAAGTTGCATCATTATTTATACCTTATCTTTCAAGAAAATATTAGTTTTGCGATGTGAAATCCGGAAGGCATTCCAACCTTCCCCCTCCCCTTGATAAGTTTAAGTCTCGGGTAAAAAAGTTTTGTTTTTGGTTCTTTTTATTTGAAATTCTAATCTCAGTCTAATGAAAAAAATAACTGACCGACTAACCACCGCCATGATTACAGGTATCTCACTACTTGCCCCTGCCTGCGCATTTGCAGGAGAGGGTGTCGAAGTGAAACACCTCGGTGTAAACAACACTCTCGTCAAAGTGACAGGAGACAGTAATTATCTGATTCTTCCCGTTCAGGAGAACATTGATGATGCACGTATCAATATTCTCGTCGACGGTAAAATCGCAGAGACTATATATGTAAGGCTCGCTCAGTCTAAAACTGATTATACCGTGCCCTTTGATCTTTCAAGATATAAGGGACACAATGTGGTGCTTGATATCGTGGCTCCACACGACCGCAGGTCTGTGCGTGAGGCTACTGAGTCTGTTTGCTGGGACGGTATACATCTTTCCGACACATTTGACACTACTGACCGTGAGCTTAAATATAGACCCGCTTACCATCATACACCGGAATATGGCTGGATGAACGATCCGAACGGTATGTTCTATAAAGACGGTGTATGGCATCTTTATTATCAGTATAATCCCTATGGTTCCAAGTGGCAGAATATGACTTGGGGACACTCAACTTCTTCCGACCTCGTTAACTGGAATAATGAACCTATTGCAATCCGCCCTGATGGTCTCGGCTCCATCTTCAGCGGAAGCTGCGTAATCGACTCTGACGGTACTGCAGGGTATGGCAAGGATGCAGTAATTGCTCTTTTCACTTCTGCCGGCACGAGCCAGATGCAAAGCCTCGCATCAAGCACAGATGACGGACAGACATTCAACGTTTATCCCGGCAATCCCATCCTTACTCTCGAAAGCGAAGCACGTGACCCGAATATGTTCTGGAATGAGGAAACAAAGGAATGGAATCTTGTTCTTGCACATGCCCTTGATCATGAAATGTTATTTTTCACTTCTCCCGATCTGAAAACTGGACTCTTCAGAGTGCATTCGGAAAAGGATTGGGTGCACAGGATGGAGTATGGGAGTGTCCTGATCTTTTCGAGCTCCCGGTTGAAGGAACCGACGAGACAAAATGGGTGCTCATTTGTAACCTTAATCCCGGTGGACCATTCGGAGGCAGTGCAACACAGTATTTCATCGGTGACTTCGATGGCAAAAAATTTACTGCCGACACTGATGCAAAAGGAAACGTGCCTACCAAATGGATGGATTATGGAAAAGACCACTATGCCACTGTAAGCTGGAGCGATGCACCTGACAACAGACGTACTGTAATAGGCTGGATGAGCAACTGGCAATATGCAGCTGATGTACCGACTACACAGTTCAGAAGCGCCAATACCCTTCCGAGAGAAATGAAGCTATTCACTCAGCCCGACGGTCAAATTTATCTTGCATCCGTTCCTTCTCCTGAACTGAAATCACTCAGAGGAAAAGTAGTGTCTTCACTTTCTGATAAATCAATCGGGAAAAAGGGTACTATCGTCGCCCTCCCGTCTGCCAACAGCGGTATTTGTGAGATAACAGCTTCACTTGATGCTAAAAACGCGTCTCAAATTATTCTCACTCTTGCAAATAAATTAGGTGATAAAGTGGTAATGACCTATAATTCGGCTGACCACACAATCTCCTTCGATCGTAAACATAGTGGTGTGGTAGACTTTAATGAAAATTTCCCCGCAGTAACAGTTTCACCTACCTTCGAAAAAAATGGTAAGATTGACCTAAGAATTTTCATCGATAAATCAAGCATAGAATTATTCGGGAATGATGGAAAATTTGTACAGACAAACCTGGTATTCCCTAACGAACCATATTCATCCCTTACTCTCCAGACCGATGGTGGAAATGCAAAGGTTGAAAATCTCAAAGTTTACTCATTAAAATAAATATAATTTCTCAGCTTTATATAATTTTGAAACCTATTTGAGTAGTTTTTCAGAAATCTATCTTCTTTCTACATTCTTAATAATAAAATAACTGTAATACTTTATATGGCAACCGCAGTACAAACATCCCAGAAGAGCACCCTGCTTCAGTTTATTCCGGTAATGCTCTGCTTCTTCGCTATGGGTTTCGTTGATCTTGTGGGAACAGCGTCCAATTATGTACAAAAGGACCTTAATCTCACAGACTCAGAAGCCAACCTCTTCCCTTCTCTCGTATTTTTCTGGTTTCTTCTGTTCTCCGTGCCCACAGGCATCTTGATGAACAAGATAGGACGTAAAAATACTGTTCTGATTAGTCTCGCTGTCACTACTCTCTCCCTCATTATCCCTATTTTCGGAGAAGGATACCTCACTATGCTGATTGCATTCTCTCTTCTCGGCATCGGTAATGCAATCATGCAGACTTCTCTTAACCCACTTGTCACCAATCTTATCGGAGGAGACAAACTGGCGTCTACTCTTACTTTCGGTCAGTTTGTTAAGGCTATAGCATCTTTCCTCGCTCCTATCATTGCTGCTTGGGCTGCTACAACCTATCTTCCTACTTTCGGACTTGGATGGAGAGCTCTGTTTGTAATTTATGCTATTGTAAGCTTCCTTTCTATCTCTGCACTTGCAGCTACTCCCATTCAGGAAGAGAAACCCGACAGGGCTTCCGGTATCTTTGAATGTGTCAGACTTCTCAGCACCCCCTTCATTCTTCTTTGCTTCCTCGGCATCATGTGTCATGTTGGTATCGACGTCGGCACTAATACCACGGCTCCCAAGATCATCATGGAGCGCCTTGAACTTCCTCTTGAAGAAGCAAGCTTCGCTACCGGTCTGTATTTCATATTCCGTACCATAGGATGTTTTCTCGGTGCCTTTATACTCCGCTATGTATCTCCCAAAATCTTCTTTGCAGTGAGTGCTGTCATGATGCTCATTGCCACTGTTTTACTTTTCTTTGGAACGTCTCTTACAACTATCTATTTGGGTATCGCTCTTGTAGGTTTCGGAAACTCAAACATATTCTCAATCATTTTTGCACAGGCTCTGCTCGCCTCACCAAAAGAGAAAAACGAAGTATCGGGTCTTATGATCATGGGTCTGTTCGGTGGCACTGTCTTCCCCCTCGCAATGGGTTATACCAGTGATTTCATCGGCAACCAGACCGGAGCAATCATTGTAATGGCAATTCCGGTGATATATCTTGTATACTTCATCACTAAAATCAAAACACATAAATAAAACCTTATAACCGGGGATTATTAATATCTTATATTTAATCCCCTAAATACCAATCAATACGAAATCAATAAAAAAATACAAGAACTATGGATAAAAAATTTGTTGTAGGAATGGGTGAGGCTCTTTGGGATGTTCTCCCGGAAGGTAAGAAAATCGGTGGCGCACCTGCTAATTTTGCTTATCATGTTTCTCAGTTCGGTCTTCCCAGCTGCGTTGTCAGCGCTGTCGGTGATGATACACTCGGAAAAGAGATTCTCGACAATTTCAATGAGAAAGGTCTTAATATGATGATCGAAACAGTTCCTTATCCCACCGGAACAGTTCAGGTTGAGATAGATCAGGCCGGTATCCCTCAATAC
>CAZXHO010000252.1:0-3951 GCA_964640365.1 uncultured Sangeribacter sp.
CGATTATTGTATTTGCACTGTGTTTTATTCATGGTATTAGAATTTAATGCTATCAGAGAGCGTGATTGTGAAATCCCGCTCTTTTTTTTTACCCTTTTATTTGCTAACTTCGCGTCATGTTTGCTAAACGTGCTTTAATAGTCCTTTTTGCGACTCTTTCCTTTTCATGGCTATATTCTCAAAGCCAAAGGCCCACAATGATTCCTAACAAACAGGGGGGAATGGCTATGGATGAAAAAGATGCCGCTAAAACAGACACTGTCAGACCCGGCAGTGCCTGGACACTCACATTCCCTCTCGGGGATCATGTTGAGTCTACAATAGACACCCTTACTTATAATTTTCAAAGAAGAGCAATTCCAACTCTTGTAACTGATGCTTATGCAACAACAGGAAACTTAGGGTCGGAAGGTATTAATCTTATTTATGCTAACCGTCAGAGAAGGGCAACTTTTTTCTTTAAAGATGCGCTCGATGCTTGGCTGCCTTCATTCAGGAAACAAAAGTTCTATAATGTTTACGTGCCTACAACAATCCTTTCTTATGGTTGGGCGGGAAACAAACTAAACCATCAAGACAGGCTACAGGTGGATTTTGCAGGAAATGTAAACCGCAGAATAGGAATTGGAGGAACATTAGATTATTTATATTCCAAAGGTATGTTTGAGTCTCAGGCTACGAAAGATTTCTCTTTCAGCCTCTCCACGTACTATTTGGGAGACCGCTATGAGCTCCAGGCTTTCTATAACCATTACAATCTCCTGAACAAAGAGAATGGAGGTATAACCGACGACCTGTATATTACAGATCCGGCTCAACTTCAGGGCGGTGTAAATAAAATAGAACCGAAGAGTATTCCCACACGCCTTTCGGCTGCTCATACACGACTCAATGGCGATGAGCTTTTCATGACTCACGCATATAAAATAGGATTTTGGAAATCTGAACAAGTTAATGATACTCTGACAAGAGAAATATATATACCCATAACACGTTTTATATATTCTTTTGACCTGCAGCACACACGTCATTTCTTTATCAATACCAATCAGTCGCAAGCGAAAGATTTCTGGACAAACTTCTATCTGGATCCAATGGAAACCAGAGACAATACTTATCTCACTCAAATGACTAATTCCGTTGGTATTGAACTTATTGAAGGATTTCAGAAATGGGCAAAATTCGGTTTGTCGGCGTTTATTTCTTATCAGACTCAAAAATATAAACAAGCTCCTTATTTCTATAATCTTGAATTAACAGAGGATGAGCAGGAACAATTGACTCCCCTTCCCTCGAATATTCACGTTCCGGATGTTTCCACAAGAAATTTACTGTGGGTTGGAGGAAGATTGCAAAAAGATAAGGGTTCTCTGCTGAGATATGCGGCAAATGTCAAATTCGGTCTTGTAGGAGATGTGATCGGAGACTTGGAACTTGATGGTAACCTCTCTACTAAATTTAAACTGTTAGGAGATTCCGTTAAAATTTCTGCCGATGCAGAATTTAGGAATGTGGCACAGCCATATTTGTTGCAGAGCTATATCTCTAACAATTTTGCATGGTCTAACGATTTCGGAAAAACACGCACATATCGCGTAGGAGGAAGCCTGTTGATTCCATGGACTAAAACTACTCTTTCTGCAGGAGTAGAAAATATTCAGAATTATGTGTATTTCGATTCTCAATCCTTACCTCGGCAAGATGGAGGAAACGTTCAGGTTTTCTCTGCAAAGTTAGATCAACAATTGAAGATAGGAATTCTTAATTGGAATAACACAATATACTATCAGAAAAGCTCTAACGAGAATGTACTTCCCCTCCCCCAACTTGCTGTTTACAGCAACCTATTCCTGAAATTTATCGCCTTTAAGGTGCTTAAACTGCAGATCGGCATAGACTGCGATTATTATACATATTATAACGGACTTGACTATCAGCCCGCAACGATGAGTTTTCATGTGCAGGGAGATGAAAAGGTAAGAATAGGCAACTACCCTTTCTGCAATGCTTATATTATGGCAAGACTATATAAAACAAGATTTTATGTACAGTGGAGTCATGTTAATCAAGGATTTTTCTCAAAAGAGAGCTTCGTTCTTCCTCATTATCCTATGAACCCGAGAAGGCTTGAAATAGGACTTTCTGTTGATTTTTCAAATTGATAAAAGCCTTCTATCCAAATGCATTCTTACAGTCCCAAATACAAACAGATAGCAATTTACATAGTGTTGTTAATCGCTGTTATTATTCTTATGAATATGACAAGAAGATGTGGCGCTACTCCTCTTGGGGCTGTTCAGAATGGCAATTCACAGGGAGATACCATTGACATTGCTATAATTTACGGACCCTACAGCTATTATCTGTATGATGACACCTTGGGAGGTATTAATTATGACATGTTGCGTCTCTTTGAGAAACAGATAAACCGAAAAGTAAAATTGTGGCCCGTAGTGAGTCTGCACGATGCTCTTGCAAGATTAGAAAACCACACATACGATATGCTGGCTTCTATTCCTTCCGCATACACCGTTAAGAAGAGGTTTCTAACTACAAGAAGTGTGTTTCTTGACAGATTGGTTTTGATTCAGCTTGCCGATGCCTCGGGAGAAACGGTTGTTAATTCTGCTCTCGATCTCGCCGGTTGTGTGGTTAATATCCCTGAAGATTCCCCTGCAGACGTGAGACTTGAAAACCTGTCAAATGAGATCGGAGATACCATCTATATCCATAAAGATAAAAATCTTTCGGAAGAATATCTTTGCATGATGGTGGCAACCGGGAAAATACAGTTTGCAGTGGTAAACGAACGATCGGCAGCCAAAATGAAAAAACAATATCCTTTACTCTCATATGATAATCCGGTAAGTTTCACACAATTTCAGGTGTGGGTGCTTCCAAAGGAAGATTCGCTACTACTGAACACAACGGATAAATGGCTTATGCAATATCAGTCAACCGAATCATATCGAGAACTTATAAATCGTTACTCAACAGAATGACAATTTAATAATTCAATCTAATATTATGAAAATACCAAAAATTAATCTTCTTGTAAAAATTCTTATAGCCATCTGTCTTGGAATTCTTGCAGGACAATTCTTTCCGATATGGCTTGGAAGACTTTTTGCCACTTTCAATGCTATATTCAGCCAATTCCTCGGATTTCTGATTCCGCTTATAATTCTTGGATTCGTAGCTCCTGCCATAGCTGACATTGGCAATCAGGCAGGCAAAATGCTTATTGCGACCGCAGCGCTTGCATATGCCTCTACCCTATTTGCCGGATTCATGAGTTTCTGGGTTGGCGATACTTTCTTCCCAAAACTTATTTCTCCAAGAGCTTTAAACGATATTGCCGAAGGAACTGATCTCATGCCTTATTTTACAATAGAAATTCCTCAACTATTTGGAGTGATGAGTGCTCTTGTGTCTGCATTTATGATTGGCTTGGCACTCGCCTATATTAATGGTGATATATTAAAAAAAGGATTTAATGAATTCCGCGATATAGTGGCACTAACAATTGCGAAAGTCATTATACCTTTATTACCTCTCTACATCTTCGGCATATTTCTAAATATGACAGTTTCGGGACAAGTTGCTACCGTGCTTTCAGCATTCGTGAAGATAATATTGATAATTTTTGCAATGCACATATTTTTGCTTCTTTTCCAATATGCAATCGCAGGGCTTGTCGTAAAGAAAAATCCACTGAAACTTCTTCTCACGATGCTTCCTGCATATTTTACAGCTCTGGGAACCCAATCATCGGCAGCAACCATTCCGGTCACATTACGTCAGGCAATAAAAATGGGAGTCAGCGAAGACACGGCTGGATTTGTCATACCACTATGTGCTACGATCCACATGTCGGGGAGTGCTATGAAAATTGTGGCATGTGCGGTAGCTTTGATGATTATGCAGTCACTTCCATATGATGCGGGCATG
>CAZXHO010000253.1:0-3907 GCA_964640365.1 uncultured Sangeribacter sp.
TGGTGACATCGGAGGCCGCACATCCTATGGGTTGCAAGGCCAAATATACCGGCAGCAAAGGGCTGCTCGTCCATTGCCGGGGGGTAGGCTGCTTGAGCCAGCAGGCAACTGCATGGAGTAGATAAATGACAGACGCCGTCTCAGACGGTACATAACCCGGCTTATAGCGCTTCTGTTCTCACAACGGGGAAAGCATAGCTTTCTCCGTTTTTTATGAACTTTATTCTCTTTTCCCGCATTTAAAATAAAAATGAAAATATTAATCGGAAAGACGGAATAGCTACGTCTGACCCACAGTTCCACTATTTATGGCAAATAAAACTCCTTCACGGTTTTCCAAGTTAATTGATAAAATTAAAAACTTTATAAACTATTGCTGGACCGGTGTCTGGCAAGACACAAGCGATAAAAACAGCGTCAGGATTATCAAAGTGGCGAATCTGTCCGTGCGCTCTTTTCTCGACCGCGACCTGCAAACCCGGTCCATGTCTCTGACATATTCTACTGTGCTGGCAATTGTTCCTGCGTTAGCACTTCTCTTTGCAATAGGCAGAGGATTCGGGTTTCAAAATCTTCTCGAAGAACAGCTTTTTAAAAGCTTTCCTGCACAGAAACAAGGCATCACTTTCGCCCTTAATTTTGTGGACTCCTATCTTAAAGAGGCTTCACAAGGTGTGTTTGTGGGTATCGGCATCCTGTTCCTGCTCTGGACACTCGTGTCATTGCTGTCGTATATAGAGAGCGCATTCAACCAAGTTTGGAATGTAAAGCACGACCGGTCGTTCTATCAGAAAATAACCGATTATATCGCCATCTGCCTTATGGTGCCCATCCTGATGATATGCTCTTCAGGTGTGTCTATCTTTATGTCTGCAACAATTCAGGATAACGAACATCTTGCTTTTCTCACGCCCCTTGTGAATATAGCACTGGAGGCTGCTCCATTCGTGCTGGCTTGGCTTGCATTCACACTCTCTTTCTTCCTTATTCCAAACACGAAAGTCCAGTTTAAATATGCAGCCATAGCGGGAGCGATAAGTGCGGTAGTCTTCCAAATCTTACAGATTCTGTTTGTCAGCGGACAGATATATGTATCAAAATATAATGCAATTTACGGATCATTTTCATTTTTACCACTCTTGCTGATATGGCTCCAGTTGTCGTGGTTGATTCTTCTTGCAGGTTGTGTGCTTACCTATTCAATGCAAAATGTCTATGCGTTGAATTTCCTTGGCGATCTCTCTTCAATGTCTGTCAACTACAAGAGGAAAGTGACCATCATTCTTACTGCTGCAATTGTAGGAAGATCCCGCAAAGGCAAGACACCACTCACCCGCACTCAGCTAAGCTTCTATTACGATATTCCGATCCGCATAGTGTCAAGGATATGTGAAACACTTTACAAAGCCGGGATCATCAGCTATGTAATCCTTCCTCAAGACAAGATAGGTATAGCTCCTGCAATAGAGACAGGGAGTCTGTCAGTTGGAGAACTTCTTTCGAAAATTGATAAAGTTGGAGGGAATAACATCATTCCACGATTCAGTATTGTCTATTCCGGAATTCTGGCTAAAATTGACGATTGGTTTAAAGTGGCATGCGACACCCTTTCAGATAAGATGATAGCCGACATCGAACTTCCAGAAGATGATGAAAAAGAGAAGGAAATAACAGCCGGCAATCAAGATATGCTCGATTCCGATACCGGTGAGGCTAAAATTCCGGTGGAGGGATGACAGATTGTGTGTTATACAACATGATTTAAGAATTTTATAGCCAAATATTTGATTTATTTGGAAATTTGTTGCATCTTTGCCATGAAAATATAAACTCGTAAAGATTTGCACATCGCTGAGAATTTTTCGCTATTCTCCGCCCACATTGCGCTATCAAGACGATGGCTTTTCTCCCGGCCATGACCCAAATTTAAAATTTTCTATAAACCAGATATTATTTCTATGAGCTATCTGAAATTTGACAAGAGCCTGATGATTAATCTGGAACAGAGTCTCCCGAAAGAGATGCTCCGAACCAATAAATCGGGCGCTTACCATTGTACAACAATTGTGGGATGTAACACCCGCAAGCAACACGGACTGCTTGTGATACCCATCCCTGAAATGGACGATAAGGCTCACGTGCTTCTCTCATCTCTCGATGAGACTGTGATTCAGCATGGAGCTCCCTTCAACCTTGGACTTCACCAATATGGAGAAGGCGTGTTCAGCCCAAACGGCCATAAATATATCCGTCAGTTTGATTGCGAATCAGTTCCGACAGTTACCTATAGGGTAGGCGGCGTTATCTTAACTAAAGAAAAGGTATTCATCTCGCATGAAAACCGCATCCTTATCAAATACACATTGGTGGAAGCTCATTCTCCGACAACTTTGCAGTTCCGTCCGTTCCTTGCGTTTAGAAACGCAAACGACCTCTGCATGGAGAATGGTGCTATAAACACAGCCACCTATCCTGTCAAAAACGGTATCTCTACCTGTCTTTATGATGGTTATCCCAACCTTTATATGCAGTTCTCAAAACAACCTGAATGGGTGAACGACGGACATTGGTATAAGGGTGTGGAATATTACAAAGACAAAGACCGTGGTATTCCTTACAAGGAGGATTTATGGGTGCCCGGATACTTCCAGCTTCCAATCAGCAAGGGTGAATCCATCATATTTTCAGCTTCTACTTTCGAAGCTGACCCGGATCATTTTATTGAGACCTATGAACAGGAATTGACCACCCGCACATGCCGCACAAGTTTCTACAACTGTCTGAAGAACTCCGCAAAACAGTTCTATCTGAAGAATAAGACTGGCATGTATATCATGGCAGGTTATCCTTGGTATAACGTGCGTGCACGTGATGAACTTATGGCTCTTCCCGGATGTACCCTCGCAATAGACCATAAGGAAGATTACGAACTCATTATGGATACGTTCCTTAAAGCCCTGTCAAGATTCCTCAACGAGGGCATAAAAGACAAGACTATAGGTGAGATCGACCTTCCCGATATCCCTCTATGGACAATTTGGGCAATACAGCAGTATCGCCGCAACACCTCTACACGCGATTGTCGCGAGAAATATGGAGAGACCGTACGTTGGATTATAGACGAGATCCGTAATGGAAAAGTTCCCAATCTGCATCTCGACCAGAACGGTCTTGTAGCTTCCAACGGAATCGATACTCCTGTGACCTGGCTATCTGCATCCATTAACGGCAAACCTATTATTCCCAGAACAGGCTACATCCTTGAATTCAATGCCCTGTGGTATAATGCGCTTCGTTTCGTAAACTCTCTCTATGACGGAGATCCCGGCATGCAGGCATACATGGAAGATATCAATGCTCTTTCTGAAAAGGTGAAAGAGTCTTTCATTGCTACTTTCCTCAATGACTATGGTTATCTCTACGACTACGTAAACGGAACTTATACAGATCTTGAGGTTCGCCCAAATATGGCAATAGCCATTGGTATGGAGTACTCTCCGCTCGACCGTCGCCAGCGTAAAAAAGTGCTTGACCTGATAACCCGTGAATTGCTCACTCCGAAAGGACTCCGTTCTCTCAGTCCGAAGAGCTATGCCTACCGTCCTACTTATGTAGGCGATCCTATTCAGCGCGAATATGCCGTGCATCAGGGACCGGCTCGTCCTTGGCTTTTCGGATTCTATGCCGACGCCTATTTCAAAGTGTTTGGCGTGAGCGGTGTAGGCTTTATCGAAAGAATGCTCATTGGTTATGAAGATGAGATGACCGAAGGATGTATCGGTTCACTTTCAGAGCTATATGACGGCAACCCGCCTTACACGGGACGTGGAGCTGTCAGCACTGCTAAAAACGTGGGCGAAATTCTCCGTACGCTCAAAAACGTAAAAGAATTCAATAAACTACAAAC
>CAZXHO010000254.1:0-3900 GCA_964640365.1 uncultured Sangeribacter sp.
AGGCGTCCGCGCATAAAACCGGATATGGAATCGTAATAATTGGTATAATATCCAGCACGGGTATCGAAAAGTGTCTTTATACTGTCGTTGCCAAGAGCCTCCGCGAGTCGGGCGATACACCAGTCGTTGTATGCATACTCAAGACCTTTGGCAACGGATTCATTTTCAACATCCGACGGAATATAGCCAATCTCATTTTTATATTTTTTAGACAAAGGCATAAGCTGAGTCCTGATTACAGACGGATGTCCGTGGATGGTATTTTGAGCATTTTCATCAAAAGTGGCTGTTCTTACACATTGAGCCAAAGCCTTTTGAGCATCGAAACTTCTATCCCCCTTCATATAGGCGTCAACAATCACAGGCACTGCATGATATCCGATCATGCAGCCGGTATAGTTGGCATTAAGCTCCCACTTCGGCAGGATACCACCCTGATCCCCTATCAGAAGCAATGAATTCACGAATTCTCCATTGAGTTCCGGGTCGACAATGGTTTTCAACGGGTGGAATGCCCTGAAGGTATCCCAGAGAGAGAAAACAGTATAGACCGGATTCAGCTCATCACCCTGATGCACATTCCCGTCTGCTCCGAGATAACGTCCGTCTGCATCCGAAAATAGATAAGGACTGACCCCGGTGTGATATAATGCGGTATAAAAGATATTTTTAGCAGAATCATTCGGCGTATCTATATCTATTTTTGACAGGAAATTGTTCCAAGATCGCCTTGCCTCCCCCCTCACCTCATCAAATTTTTTATCGGCAATTGATGAATCCACATTATTGGAAGCGCCGTCGACATCCACAGCTGATATTCCAACCGCCACATTCACTATCTCATCTTTTGTGGTTGGGAAAGAAAGGAGAGCCTTACAAATTTCATAGCTGCGCTTCTCACCGTCAACAACCGTGTCTACCTTTTCCCTGACTTCTTCGAAAGAGAAAGGTTTGGAGAATCTGGCGTAGAAATGGATAGTCTGGTCTGGCGCCCATCCATATGTAGTCTTTGAGCCGGTTATTTCCGTGTCACTGATAGCCGTGATTTCCATTTTACCATTATACTGGCGATTAAGGCAATAATCCATATCAATGATGAATCCGGAATCATCGCTTTCGGGGAATGTAAAACGATAAAGTGCAGCCCTGTCGGCAACTGTTATTTCCGCCTTGACATTATATCGGTCGAGGAAAACGGAATAATAACCCGGTTCTGCAATTTCATTATCATGATTGAATTTAGAAGCATATGGAAGAATATTTCCGGTGACTCCGGCGGTGTTCCATTCCTTTTTACCCACAGTAGGCATGATAAGTATGTCGCCGAGGTCGCAACAACCCGTGCCGCTGAGATGATTTTGAGAAAAGCCGTTGATTGTAGAGTCTGAATAATAATATCCTGAACATGCATCCCACCCGTCTATGCGTGTATCCGGACCTGGCTGGATCATGCCATGCGGAACAATTGCACCGGGAAAAGTATGTCCATGACCACCTGTGCCGATAAAGGGATTTACAAAAGAAGCGTAATCCGCCTGAGGCTCGGTCTTACTTGATGAACATCCTGTTAAAATAATGCCTACTATTAAAACAAGAGAGTGATATTTCCAAATCTTCATGGAGGTTTTCAGATTATTGTATTAATGCACAAATAGCTTTAAGAAAATTCTTTTCATGTTTTATTCTGCAAAAATAATATATAATTTTCTATCTGTCTAATTAATTTTTCAATCAATAATATTCCGGAAATAGTATGCTCTGAAATCGCATGACTTTTATTGTTCTAAAAAGCTGAATATTGTTCTAATTTTCCTAATAATTATAAAATATGTTGTATAACATATCAATTTTATTTGGAACAGAATTTTTGAGTGTTAATTTTACACTCAAAAGATAAATATTCCTGAGTTATACTAAATATCTCACCATTCTATAGCGAATATTTTTCTGCATTATTACTTTTCAGAAGCGGAAGTCCAGGCAACGCAACAAATCATCAAACCTAACTAAATACAACTAAAGAATGAAACAACTACGCATCACAGCCGGCATCGGAGCACTTCTTGCTCTTGCTGCATGTGGAAGTGGCAACCAGACCGCCACACTGACAAAATCAGGACTCAATCCCGAGAAATTCAAGGCTGAATTCAAAGGCGATTCAACAGCTCTCTACACCCTTACCAATGAAGCCGGTGCTGAAGCTTGTATCACTAATTTCGGCGGAAGACTCGTGTCAATGATGGTGCCCGATAAAAACGGCAACTTGCAGGACGTAGTGTTGGGATTCGACAGCATACAGGCTTATTTCCCTGAAAATAATCTTTCCGATTTCGGCGCTTCAATAGGAAGATATGCCAACCGCATCAACCAAGGCATATTTGTGATTGAAGGAGATACTATTCAGCTTCCTAAGAATAATTTCGGACACTGCCTGCACGGTGGTGGAGAAATGGGTGACCTCGGATGGCAATACAGAGTTTATAAAGCTGACCAGCTAAATGATTCTACAATTACCCTTACTATGGTTTCTCCCGACGGAGACAACAACTTCCCGGGCAACCTTACTGCAGTCGTGACTTATACACTCCGTGGCGATAATTCTCTGGATATCAAATATACCGCCACTACCGACAAGCCTACAATTGTCAACATGACCAACCATTCATATTTTAATCTCTCAGGAGATCCGACACATCCGATCACCGACAACGTCATAATGGTGAATGCTTCGGGCTATACACCGGTTGACTCTACATACATGACCACTGGAGAGATTGCATCTGTTGAGGGCACCCCGTTTGATTTCCGCACTCCCCGCACCGTTGGTGAGAATATCAAAGATTTCTCAAATGAACAGATCAAAAACGGCAACGGATACGACCATAATTTCGTGCTCGACAACAATGGTGACTTAGCCGTACTCGCCGCCCAACTTTATAGCCCTGAATCAGGCATTGTCCTGGATGTATATACCAACGAACCCGGCGTACAGATTTATTCCGGCAATTTCCTCGACGGTAATGCAATCGGTAAAAAAGGTATCACTTACAACCAACATGCAGGCATTTGCCTTGAAACTCAACACTATCCCGATTCTCCAAACAAACTGCAGTGGCCTTCTGTAGTTCTTATGCCCGGTGACACCTACAACTCTGAATGTATCTATAAATTCAGTGTGAAGGAGTAAGGGAATTCCTGCTATCATCACGAATCATTACAAACCTAACATTTTAAACTAATCTATTAACATCACAACATTATGCAAGCATTAGACTGGATTGTCATTGGTATTTTTACCATAGCGCTCGTTGCGATTATCGTGTGGGTGATGCGTCAGAAACAGAATAATGCCGCCGACTACTTCCTTGGCGGCAAAGACGCCACATGGATCGCAATCGGTGCATCTATTTTTGCGTCCAACATTGGCTCGGAACACCTCATCGGTCTTGCCGGTTCGGGTGCTTCAAGCGGTATGGCAATGGCCCACTGGGAGATCCAAGGCTGGATGATACTTTTGCTCGGATGGGTATTCGTGCCTTTCTACACTCGCTCAATGGTAATCACAATGCCGGAGTTCCTCGAGCGCCGATTCAACCCCGCATCAAGAACTATCCTGTCAGTTATTTCTCTAATCAGCTACGTTCTTACCAAAGTGGCTGTGACAGTTTACGCCGGTGGTCTCGTATTCCAGCAAGTGTTTGGAATCGACACACTCTGGGGTATTGACTTCTTCTGGATTGCAGCCGTAGGCCTTGTAGTAATCACTGCAATCTATACTATTGTCGGAGGTATGAAATCAGTACTTTATACCTCTGTATTGCAGACTCCTATTTTGCTTCTCGGTTCTGTCATTATTCTCGTGCTCGGACTCAAAGAACTTGGTGGCTGGGAAGAAATGAT
>CAZXHO010000255.1:0-3893 GCA_964640365.1 uncultured Sangeribacter sp.
TTAATACCGGAATGGCATCCGGCTCCAAAACCGTTGGTAGAGGCTTGTGTCAAAGCTGCAGAATATTGCAAAGAGCATGGATATCCAATTGAGAAACTGGCAATTCAGTTCTCTGTGTCAAATCCTCGGATTGCCTCTACCCTATTTAGTTCAGCCAATCCCAACAATGTAATTAAAAATATTAAGTATGTTGAGGAACCGGCTGATTTTAAACTGATAGAAAAAGTCAGGGATATCATTGGAGAACAACAGCGCGTAAGTTGGAAAAATACATAAAGAGCCTGTCATGGACTATAAAATAATTGATGCCCATGCTCATCTTTGGCTGAGGCAGGAGACTGTGGTAAATGGTTTGCCCATAACCCCACTTCCTAACGGAAGATGTAATTTTATGGGTGAGGAACGACAGATGGTGCCTCCATTCATTACCGATGGTAGAAATACTGCCGAAATATTTCTTTCAAATATGGATTATGCACAAGTGTCGGCAGCGGTTATTACCCAAGAGTTTATAGACGGTAATCAGGATGACTATCTTGAAGAGGTAGAACACCGTTATCCGGATAGGTTTATGGTGTGCGGCTTGTGTGATTTACGTCGTAATGACTTTATGGAACGGGCTGTATCTTTACATAAACGCGGGTTCAAGGCATTGGCTATACCGGGACATCGGCTCTTTCTGCCGGAAGGAAGGGTTTGGCTTAATACTCCAGAGTTGATCTCTTTGTTTAAATTTATGGAGAGCCACGGAATGATACTGTCTCTAACCCTTGCCGATGGAGACATGCAGACCGGCGAGATGAAAGAGGTGATTGAGGAATGTCCCGGATTAAAAATCGCAATAGGCCACTTTGGAATGGTAACGGCTGACGGATGGCTTGAACAGATAAAACTCGCTCGGCATCCCAATGTAATGATTGAATCCGGGGGCATTACCTGGCTTTTCAATTCGGAGTTTTATCCTTTCCCGGGTGCCATTGAAGCTATCCGTACAGCAGCCGACACAGTGGGCTGGGATAAACTTATGTGGGGGTCTGACTATCCGCGCACAATTACTGCTATAACCTACAAGATGTCTTATGATTTTGTAATAAAATCCTCAGACATAGACCCAGAAGAAAAAGCCCTTTATCTCGGAGAAAATGCACGTAAGTTTTACGGATTCAAAAGACTTGTGGAACTTCCATATGTAAAGAATATGTCGGAGTAATATTGTAAGGCTCAATTAAACCCAATACTTACCCGACTTAACCTTCATACATATCTATTCATGAAATCAGGAAACAAATATACTTTACCCCTCATTCTGGTAATCACGCTGTTTTTCGTGTGGGCAATCAGCTCTAACCTACTGCCTACAATGATCCGGCAGCTCATGAAAACCTGTGAACTAACCCCGTTTGAGGCATCATTTACAGAGACAGCATATTGGATTGCATATTTTATATGCCCGATACCAATTGCTATGTTCATGAAGCGCTACACGTATAAGGCAGCCATTATCTTCGGCCTTCTGACGGCAGCCGCCGGAGCTTTATTATTTTTTCCCGCGGCAGCAATAAAGGAATACGGTGGGTATCTTTGCGTATTCTTCATAATCGCTACCGGCATGTGTTTTCTGGAGACAGCAGCAAACCCTTATGTGACAGCACTCGGCGACCCGTCATCAGCATCGCGCAGACTAAACCTCGCACAATCGTTTAACGGGCTTGGTGCATTTATTGCAGCCATGTTTCTTAGTAAAATGATTCTCAGCGGCAATTCCTACACCCGTGAAACACTTCCAACGGATTATGCAGGAGGTTGGGAAGGGTATATACACAACGAGACTCAACTGATGAAAGGTCCATATGCTGCCTTGGCTATTCTATTGATTGTCATAGCTCTTGTATTCGTATTTTCGAAGTTACCGATAATTAAAGATGAAGAGGGACACAACGGCAAACTCATAAATTTCGGAGTTTTGCGCCGTCCACGACTTCGTAAGGGGGTCATAGCCCAGTTCTTCTATAACGGTGGTCAGACGGCTATCAACAGTCTTTTCCTTGTATATTGCTGCACTTTTGCCGGTCTCGAAGAATCGACTGCAACAACTTTCTTCGGAATCTATATGCTTGCATTCCTGCTTGGCAGATGGATCGGAACACTCCTTATGGGGCGCTTCACACCTAAATCGATGTTGACTGTTTATGCTACGGTAAACGTCATACTTTGCGGCATAATAATGGCTTTTGGAGGGATGGTCGGAATATACGCTATGATTGGAGTGTCATTCTTCATGTCTATAATCTATCCTACACAATTCTCTCTTGCAATTGCCGGGCTTGGAGAAGACACAAAAAGTGGTTCGGCATTTCTGGTTATGGCAATCGTAGGAAATGCATGTCTGCCACAGCTGACTGCATACATCATGACTAATGCTTCCGCTTATTATGTGGCGTATATAGTGCCATTAATCTGTTTTATCGCTTGTGCATGGTACGGACTGACCTATCGGCCCGTTGAAAGTGGCGAATAAGGACTCTTACATTCCATGCACACAAAAAAATTCTAATAAAAAATCTAATATAATGCTTGCAATTCAGATTTCATCACCCGGAGTGGTAGAAGTTACCGAACGTGACTTTCCGATATATATGCCTGACCAGGTGCTTGTCAAAATAGAATATGTCGGATTCTGCGGTTCCGATCTCAACACTTATCTTGGGGGTAATCTAATGGCGATCTCTCCGGTTATTCCCGGTCATGAGATAGGAGGGGTTGTAGCAAAGATTGGATCAGAAGTTCCTAAAGGACTTTTTACCGAGGGCATGACAGTAACTGTCAATCCATATACTTCTTGCGGGAAATGCTCATCATGCAGAAAAGGGCGACCAAATGCCTGTGAATTTAACGAAACTCTCGGAGTTCAACGTAATGGGGCAATGTGCGAATATATTGCAGTCCCTTGGGCCAAAGTAATTGATGCAAAAGGACTGAACTCACGCGATTGCGCACTCATTGAACCAATGAGTGTCGGCTTTCACGCAGTTGACAGAGGTAATGTAACAGACATCGACACTGTTCTTGTTATCGGTTGTGGAATGATAGGACTGGGTGCCGTGATTCGTGCATCAATGCGCGGGGCAACTGTCATCGCCGCTGACCTTGACGATGCCAAACTGGAACTTGCCAAAAGTCTTGGAGCATCTTACACTGTCAACACCTCCCGTCCTGACGTTCATCAGCAAATTCTCGATCTGACGGAAGGATTAGGGCCTGACGTAGTAGTGGAGGCAGTAGGATCTCCGGCAACTTATGTGATGGCAATCGATGAAGTTGCCTTTGCCGGAAGGGTTGTATGTATTGGTTATTCTAAAAAGGATGTAACATTCCATACTGGTCTGTTTGTAAAGAAAGAACTTGACATCAGAGGTTCACGTAATGCCATGCCTTCCGATTTCAAGGCTGTAATAAAATATCTTAAACGTGGCATCTGTCCCATTGACAGTCTCATAAGTGGCATAGTAAAACCGGAAGAAGCCGGAGAAGCCTTAAAAAATTGGTCATTACAGCCGGGTAAAGTTTTCCGTATTCTCGTAAAATTCTAACCTCGTACTAAAATTTGGAGTATGAATGAAAAAGGATATCCCGTAAGACAATTTGATTGCCCGGTAAAAAGGTATTGTCAGTTTATGGAAATTTCCGATTGTCCGGAATTGATTAAAAAATATCGTGAATGTCACGATGAAGAACACTCTTGGAAAGAAATCCGCGAGGGCATAAAAAACGTGGGTATCCTTGAAATGGAGTTGTACATACTTGGCAACAAGGTTGTAATGATAGTTGAAACACCTCTTGATTTTAAATGGGATGAAGCTATGGAACGCCTTGCCGGGCTACCTCGTCAAGCT
>CAZXHO010000256.1:0-3886 GCA_964640365.1 uncultured Sangeribacter sp.
GCTGACAAAAGGAAAGTGCCGAATATCTCAAAATTTAAGTTTGAGCCTGATATCCCTAAGCAAGGCACAATTCAGAATGTGCTTCAACCGGGTCAGCAACTTCTCGTGCAGATTGCAAAGGAACCTATTTCTTCAAAAGGTCCGCGTCTGACAACCGAGATATCCTTTACAGGAAGATTTATGGTGCTGATGCCGTTTGGCGATAAGATTTCTATTTCTCAGAAAATCAAGTCAACTGAAGAAAAAATCCGTCTGCGTCAGCTAATAGGAAGTATAAAGCCCAAGGGATTCAGCGTCATAGTACGCACATCTGCAGAAAACAAGAGGGTGGCAGAACTCAACAATGAGATGAAAACCCTTGTGAAGTGTTGGGAAGATTCAATTGCCAAGATGCAGAGGAGTCAACCGCCAATGCTTATTTATGAAGAAGATTCGCGTGCCGTAAGTGTGATCAGGGACATTTTCAGTCCTAATTTTGAGAATATCTATGTAAACGAGGAAGAGACGTTCTCGCAGATTCAAAACTATGTAGCGCTCATTGCCCCGGAAAATAAGGAGATTGTAAAGCTATACAATAAGGAAGTCCCTATTTTCGACAATTTCAACATCACGCGCCAGATCAAAAGCTCTTTCGGAAAGACAGTTTCTTTTAAGAGTGGCGCCTATATCATCATTGAGCATACGGAAGCGCTGCATGTTATAGACGTAAATTCGGGCAACCGAAGCAAGGCGAGTCCGGATCAGGAGTCGAATGCACTTGATGTCAACCTTAAGGCAGCCGATGAGATTGCGCGCCAGTTGCGACTGCGCGATATGGGAGGAATAATTGTGATAGATTTCATTGACATGAACAAAGCTGAACACCGTCAGACTTTATATGACCATATGAAGGAGGTCATGGCCAACGACAGGGCTCGCCACAATATTCTCCCGCTGAGCAAATTCGGCCTAATGCAGATCACTCGCCAACGTGTGCGCCCGGCTCTTGACATAACTACGAGCGAGACGTGTCCCTCATGTTTTGGAAAGGGCGAGATTCAGCCCTCTCTGCTATTTACCGATAAATTGGGTGAAAAACTTGAATATCTTGTAGATCATCTTCAGGTAAAGAAATTTACTATGTATGTGCATCCATATGTAGAAGCATATGTGAAGAAAGGGATGTTCTCCCTTTATGGCAAATGGAGACGCAGATTCGGAAGAGGATTCAAGATCCTTGCAGATGAATCGCTTGCATATTTGCAATACAAGGTGCTTGACGATCAAAAGAAGGAGATAGATCTTAAAGAGGAAAGTGATTTCAACAGTAATCAGTCGAAAACTCACGCGCGTCAGAAAAACCGCGTTAATGAAGAAAAGGATCAATAAGGTCCGAACTATTATTACACAAGGATCCGGACGGATTCAATTGTAAACACATCAAAATGTAAACTCAACAAACCGGGGAAGCTCCACCAAAGCCTTCCCGGTTTGTCATATTCACAATAATGATAAACTATATCAGAAACCCTATACAGAGAATCTTATTTACTCATTATTATTTCAAGATTAATGGAGGGTCAATGTTTTTAAACTGGGGGAATGAGAATTTCATGAATTTTATCTATATTTGCAATATCATTTCCGATGGTATCTATATCTAATCCTTGTATATTTAAATATGAGTAGTAAGAGTAACGATCAAGGTAGAGCTTATGAATATGCCTGTCTTAGAAATCTTGAGGAGCAAATATCAAAGATTCGACCTTGTATGGTAGTCAATAATTCATCTTTTTATGCTGCTGAGAAAGCGTGGAATACGTTGTCTGATGAAGATAAACGTATTTATAAAATTAGTTCTTTAGCTGCTGTAGCTAATATTTTTGCAATGGAACCGAGAATCACAGAACAATCTGATGATATCCTTGAACTTCTAATCCAATCCGATACTCATGGAGAAACCGGAGATGTTAGAGATATACTCCTCATTAGGAGTTCTATTACTTGGGAAATTGGTCTGAGTCTCAAACATAATCACTTTGCGGTCAAACATAGTCGTTTAAGTTCTCATCTCGATTTTGGAAAATCTTGGTATTCAATCCCATGTTCTCAAAATTATTGGAATGCTATTAAACCGGTATTTAATTATCTTTATAAAGAAAAATTGTCAGGTAAAAAATTTTCTGATTTGCCTAATAAGGAAAAGGATGTCTATATACCCATACTAAAGGCATTCAAAGATGAAATTTCTTATCAGAATGCACATCATGAAGATCTCCCGGCAAGAATGGTTGAATATCTTCTTGGCAAATTTGATTTTTACAAGGTAATAAGTTTAGATAGAGAAGACATTACCAGAATACAAGGTTTTAATCTACACGGAACTCTAAATTTGCCTTCAAAAGATAAAATCGCAGAGATTGAAGTGCCAATCGTGGCTCTTCCTACTCGTATTGCCTTAATTGATTTCGCACCCGGAAGTAGTAATACTTTAGAGATCTATTTGAATGGTGGATGGCAATTTTCATTTAGGATTCATAATGCTTCTACGTATATTGAGCCATCTCTTAAATTTGATATTCAGATTATAGGGATGCCCACTGCTATTCTCACAATCAATTGTCTTTGGAAAAATTAAATTTATGGGTACACTGATAAGTTTATTCTCAGGAGCGGGAGATTTAGACCTCGGTTTTCATAATGCCGGATTTAAAACTCTTGTTGCAAATGAGTACGACCCAAAAATTTGTCCTACTTTCAAAATTAATTTCCCGGAAGTTGACTTAATTGAAGGAGACATTAGGAAAATCGCGTCGGAAAGTTTTCCTACTCATGTTACAGGGATTATAGGAGGTCCTCCATGTCAATCATGGAGTGAGGCAGGCACTCTTAAAGGTATCGAAGACGCGCGTGGACAATTGTTCTATGAGTATATCCGAATTCTAAAATCAGTTCAACCTCTTTTTTTCGTTGCTGAAAATGTATCGGGTATGCTTGCCAAACGTCATTCTAAAGCTGTTGATGGTTTTATGCACTTATTTTCCGAAGCAGGTTATAATGTTAATTTAAAGATGCTTAATGCTAACGATTTTGACGTTCCTGAAGATAGAGATAGGGTTTTTTATATTGGATTCAGAAAAGATTTAGGAATTGATGATTTCGAATATCCTACCCCAACAGAGCACAAGCTTACATTAAGAGATAGTATTTGGGACTTGAAAGATAATGTTATCCCGGCCATGGCTCATAATAAGACAAATGGGGATAATTGTGCTGTTCCAAATCACGAGTATTTTATAGGTGCTTATTCTCCTATTTTTATGTCAAGGAATCGCGTAAGATCTTGGGATGAACCTGGTTTTACCGTGCAAGCAAGCGGAAGACAATGCCAACTTCATCCTCAGGCGCCCAAGATGATTAAGATAGAACAGAACAAACAAATTTTTGTCCCGGGACAAGAACATCTATATAGGAGAATGTCGGTTCGTGAAGTGGCAAGAATTCAGACATTTCCTGACGATTTTTTATTCCTCTATAGGGATTTGGATATGGGATACAAAATGGTTGGGAATGCTGTTCCGGTTAATTTAGCTCATCATGTGGCGTTAAGTATACGTAAATCTCTTGACAACCATGGCATCCCATACTAAAATGCAGCGTGAACGAGAATTCTCTATTTGTTGGAAATGGTTATAATGAGAAGGTATTGTAGGAGTCATTTGAATGTTATAGCGCTAATGAAATTAATGAATCTCTACCTTTTCCTATAGCCCTATTCTTTGTATATCAAGTCTATCCAACTTGTCAATTAGTTAAGTATGAACGATTTTTCGGTCAATAAAAATAAATTATTCTCTGTTGGCAACGGAATGATAGAGTAAACGTCTGGTTCATCTACCATATATTG
>CAZXHO010000257.1:0-3862 GCA_964640365.1 uncultured Sangeribacter sp.
GGAAGAACTGAGAAAATGGGTGAAAACCTCAGAAGGGGAGGGTCTTCTCGAATATTCACGAGGAGAGATTATTATTTTATCGCGAGCAGATTTTATTACAGATAATTAGTCGGTAGCAATTAGATGGGAGTATAAAAAATTTTTAGTACTTTTGTAATATCAAATTCCGCACCTTAATGTTCGGAAAATGATCTCCATATTCCTAATTAGCCTTAAATATCTAAAAAATGACATTTCAACAAAATCTGAAGATAAAGCTTTCAGTATTAAATTTTCTGGAGTTTGCAGTTTGGGGTGCCTATCTTATTTCACTTGGTAATTATCTTTCTAAGGTTGGGCTGAGCGAGCAGATAGGTTGGTTCTATATGGTGCAAGGTCTGGTTTCCCTGTTTATGCCTGCTGTTGTCGGCATTGTGGCAGACAAATGGATTCAAGCCCAGCGTATGCTTTCACTTTGTCATCTTCTTGCTGCTTGTTTTATGTTTGCTGCCGGATTTTATTGTGCCACCGCAGATGGGAATATACAATTTGCACCGCTGTTTACACTCTATACCTTGTCGGTGGCATTTTATATGCCTACTATCGGACTTGCCAACTCAGTTGCTTATTGCGCCCTCACAAAAGCGGGATTGGACACGGTAAAGCATTTCCCCCCTATAAGAGTATTTGGGACTGTAGGTTTTATCTGTGCGATGCTTTTTGTGAATTTTACAGGCTATCAGTCCACCTTTGCCCAGTTGTTCACCTCCGGAGTAATTGGAATAATCATGAGCTTGTATTCCTTGATAATGCCGCAATGTCCCACAAACAAGCAGTCTTCGAAATCTTTGTCTGAGGCACTCGGTCTTAAGGCGTTTAACCTCTTTAAAGATAAAAAGCTTGCAGTTTTTTTCATTTTCAGCATGTTGCTTGGTGTTTCTCTTCAAATCACAAATAGTTATGGCAACGTCTTTATCGCAAGTTTTGAAAACATAGCTGAATATGCGGACAATTATTTCACCAAAAATGCCAATCTCTTGATTTCTCTATCTCAGATGAGTGAGACTTTGTGTATTCTATTAATTCCATTCTGTCTTAAAAGATTTGGAATTAAGGGAGTAATGCTGATGTCCATGTTTGCGTGGGTAGGTAGATTCGGCTTTTTTGGACTTGGCAATCCCGGCAGCGGTGTATGGTTGTTTATTCTCTCAATGATTGTTTATGGTATAGCCTTCGACTTCTTCAACGTTTCGGGTTCGCTTTATGTGGATAAGAAAACTTCGCCGGAAATCAGGAGCAGTGCGCAGGGTCTGTTTATGATAATGACCAATGGTATCGGCGCATCTTTAGGCACTTTCTGTGCTCAGGGAGTTGTTAACCATTTTGTTTTCAGCCATCCCGATCCGATAGAGCAACTCGAGGGATGGAGAATATCATGGTTCTGTTTTGCCGGGTTCGCTCTTGTGGTGGCTATTCTTTTCATGATTATTTTCCGTGATGATGAGAAAAAACCGAGCATTTCGGAAAAGCAGGCTGAAACTTATAGTGGTGAAGATCCGGCAGGTTTCGCTACAACAAAGGGTAAAATATGATACAATTCTATTCTCCTGATATTTCCGAGACTCTTCTTCTTACGGAGTCTGATTCCGCCCATTGCTGTAGGGTTCTGAGGATGAAAGAGGGTGATGAGATAGTGGTGGTGGATGGCAAGGGCAATCGTTATAACTGTGTCATTCTTGAAGCGCATCCAAAAAGAACTTCTGTAGAGATACTTTCAAGTGAAACGATGGCCCGCGAATGGGGGGTCAATATTACACTTGCCGTGGCTCCGACGAAGCATTCAGACAGAATGGAATGGATGATAGAGAAAGCGGTAGAGATAGGAATAGACCGGGTGGTACCTGTGAGATGTCAAAGGAGTGAACGCAAGGTCTTGAAGACCGAAAGACTTGAAAAGGTAATGGTTTCTGCCATGAAGCAAAGTCTCAAGGCGCATTTGCCGGAGATTGATGAAGTTACGGATCTAAAAACTTTTCTGGCATCTTTTCCGGGCGGTGTGCAAAAATACATGGGATATTGTGATTCCTCATTTCCAAGGAGGGAATTTGTAAAAGAATTTCAGCCAGGAAAAGATGTGGTTCTACTAATTGGACCTGAGGGAGATTTTACTCCGGAAGAGGTTCAGTATGCAGTTGACAATGGCTTCCTCCCGGTCACTTTTGGTAATACGAGATTGCGTACCGAAACCGCTGCACTATATGGCGTGACAGCAGTTCATGTCCTTGAAAATCTACACATATAGTTAATTTTAGAAGCTACTTTAATAATTATGACTATAAATGGATAAAGATATTAAGCAATATTTAAAGAATAGTAAGAATAATAATTTCTTTCTATTTGCTGGGCCCTGTGTTATAGAAGGGGAGGAAATGGCTCTTGATATAGCCCACCATATGAAGGAACTGACATCCCGGCTCAATATTCCATATGTATTTAAGGGAAGTTACAGGAAAGCGAACAGGAGCAGGATAGATTCCTTCACGGGTATCGGAGATTTGGAAGCCCTAAAAATACTTGCTAAAGTTAGGAAAACGTTTGATATCCCTGTGGTGACAGACATTCATTTACCAGAGGAGGCTGTAATGGCTGCCGAATATGTTGATATTCTTCAGATTCCGGCTTTTTTATGTCGTCAGACAGATTTGCTTGTGGCTGCTGCCAAAACCGGAAAATTCGTTAATATCAAGAAAGGGCAATTTCTTTCACCTCAGTCAATGGCATATGCCGTAGCAAAGGTTAGGGAGTCAGGAAATGACAATGTAGCTGTGACAGAACGCGGCACTACTTTCGGATATCAGGATCTAATGGTAGATATGCGCGCTATTCCGGAGATGAAGAAGGCTTGTAAATGTCCCGTTATAATAGATGCTACCCACTCGCTTCAACAACCGAATCAAACAGTAGGTGTGACAGGGGGACTTCCCGAACTGATTTCTACGATTGCTTGTGCTTCGGTGGCATCGGGAGCTGATGGCGTATTTTTAGAGACTCATAGAAATCCTGCGGTGGCGAAAAGTGACGGTGCCAATATGCTTCAGCTTGATAAGATGGAAAATTTGCTTCTGAAACTCACTCTTATGCGTGAGGCTTATCTTGCCGGACTTAAGTATGATTGTTGAGGTATACGAATAGTTCCAAAATTACCTCTCTTAAATTTCAAGAATGGCTTTAAATAATTTCATAATGTGAAAGATCTAAAAAATAAGTCGTGTGAATCTTCACACGACTTACTTTTTTATAACATCTTAATATTTTACTTTAGTTTCAAAACCTGACCGATCTTAATAACATCGGTATTAGTCATTCCATTGATCTTACGAAGAGTGGTTGCTGAGAGACCGTAAGATTTTGCAATAGATGTAAGCGTATCGCCTTTTCTGACTGTATAAGTATCTTTTTCCACATCTGCAGCTCGGTAAGGATTCTCTTGTTCAGCCTTAGCAAGAGTAGTGCCTGAAGGAGCAAAGTTACGAGCTTTGGTATAAGTCTTCTTGTCGAATGTGTAGGTATCGGTATGAGTTGTATGGTTAGCGAAATCAAAGATTGCTGAAGGATTGATGGCGTATCCCATGAAACGGGTTTCGAAATGGAGGTGAGGTCCTGTGCTTCTGCCGGTGCTTCCGCCAAGGCCTATTGGATCTCCTGCTTTTACTACCTGATCGGGTTTAACGAGAGCTTTGTTGAGGTGACCGTAAACTGTTTCAAGACCGTTAGGATGGCGAAGAATTACATAATTGCCATAACCTTTTCTTTCATATGCAGTCAGACGACATTTTCCGTCAAATGCTGCGTAAATAGTATCATTGCTCTTGATAGCCAAGTC
>CAZXHO010000258.1:0-3861 GCA_964640365.1 uncultured Sangeribacter sp.
ATTCACGCCATTCCATCTTGCCATTCTTGAATACCATAAGCGTAGGTACGGAACGTACATTATAGAGAGAGGCAAGCTGTTCGTTCTTGTCAATATCTATTTTTATTATTCTTGCTTTATCACCAACTTTTGCATGAAGCTCCTCAAGAATAGGATGCATCATTTTGCAAGGACCACACCAAGTTGCAAAAAAGTCGATTAAAACAGGTTTTTCTGATTTAATGATGTCTTCAAAATTTTCCATAATTTTCTTTTTAATTTTAAATTCTTATATATGAGAATTGAACAAATTAATTGTCTATTGATATCTACAGATAAGTAGTTCAAAGTTTCACATTAGAAAGCTATCTTTACATAAGTTACACTATGATAGCTCCAATGGATGAGTTTATTTGTTCTTTCTTCACAAATACATAACGTCTATTATAATATAGTTGTTCATTGCATAAGATTAATGAAAAACACTTCGACAAAGCAAAAGAGAACATCCATTGTTACTGAGTATCAAACAAAATATTAGAAATATGTTTCCCCCATAATTATCAATTTTACAAAATGTCATAGGAAATTAAACAAAATTATTTTAAATCTCATAAATATGTAATTAAATGACAATGTTGCTTCCATATTATAGCAAAATACTATGGCAAAGAATAATTTTCACAATTTTTAAAATAAAATCTTGGATATTATTTTTGGGACTTTAAAAATAAATCTATAAATTTGCTTTCATAACGATAATGACTAAAGATCATTACATAACCTTAAATAATAACCTTCCCATGAACAACAGTTTAAGTCTAAATCCTAACAAAGTGGTGGAATTTCTTCAGAAAACTCCATCAGAAATCACAAAAGCTGACCTTATCCGCTATGTAAAAGATAATGGAATTAATATGATTAATTTCATGTATCCGGCGGATGATAATAGACTCAAAACTTTAAACTTTGTAATAAATTCTGAAGAATATCTGGATTCTATTCTTACTTATGGCGAGCGAGTTGACGGTTCAAGCCTTTTCCCATTCATAGAGGCCGGGAATAGCGATCTATATGTTATACCAAGATATTCAACAGCATTTCTCGATCCTTTTGCCGAAATTCCTACTCTGACAATGCTCGCTTCCTTCTTCGATAAAGAAGGTAAGCCATTGCATTCATCTCCGGAGTATACTCTTCGAAAGGCATGCGAATCATTCCATGAGGTTACAGGAATGGATTTCTGCGCTATGGGAGAGCTTGAATATTATGTCATATCCGAAGATACCGGTCTTTTCCATGCAAACGATCAGAGAGGATATCACGAATCAGCTCCTTATGCTAAATTCAATGACTTCAGGGTTGAATGCATGAATCTCATAGCACAGGCTGGTGGGCAGATAAAATACGGTCATAACGAAGTAGGTAATTTCACTATCGGTGATATGATCTATGAGCAAAATGAGATTGAATTCCTGCCTATCCCAGCTCAGCAGGCAGCCGATAACCTCATGATAGCAAAATGGATTATCCGTACACTCGCTGCTAAGAAAGGCTATGATGTAACCTTTGCTCCTAAAATTACAGCAGGAAAAGCAGGTAGCGGACTTCATATCCATTTCAAGATAATGAAGGGTGATCAAAATATGATGACCGAGAATGGAGTTTTGAGCGACGTTGCTAAAAAGGCTATAGCCGGCATTTTGGAATATGCTGACGCCATTACCGCAATGGGTAACAAAGTTCCTACAAGCTACTTCAGACTTGTTCCTCATCAGGAAGCTCCTACTTCTATTTGCTGGGGTGACCGCAATCGTTCTGTATTAGTACGCGTGCCACTCGGATGGACAGGAGAAAATGATATGTGCTCCCAAGCAAATCCTATTGAAGTCGGCCACGGATCTGTTCCTCCTCAGAAACAGACTGTAGAGCTTAGAAGCGCCGATTGTTCCGCCGACATTTATCAGCTAATTGCAGCAATGGTGGTTGCTGCTCGCAAAGGATTTGAAATGGAGAATGCGCTTCAACGGGCAGAAGATATGTATGTAAGCGTAAATATCCATAATGACGAGAATAAAGAGAAACTTGCTCAACTGAAATCTCTCCCCGATAGTTGCGTGGCGTCTGCCAAGGCTCTTGAGTCCAACCGTAATATATTCGAAGAAAAGGGCGTATTCTCACCCCAACTTATTGACGGTATAATTAATAAGCTGGCATCCTACCATGATGCTAATTTAAGGAATTCCCTTAACGGCAATCAGGAAGAAATGATGAAAGTTGTGAGAAAATATTGGCATTGTGGCTAATAAGCTTCCACAATTTATAGTATTTAGATATTAAATGACGGATGTTTCAGATTGTTTCTGAAACATCCGTTTCCTTTGACTCTCAAATAAACTGAAATTCAAAAAACTTTTTCGCCGGTAAGACCGAAATTACTAAAGTTTAATCAAAGAAAATTTATTTGATAATAAATCAAAAATGATCATTTTTGATTCGAGTAATTCCCCGATTTGTGTAATATATTTGATAGCTTCAGATGCCTGTATAGAAGCGCATAACGCAGGAGCCGGTCCCATAACACCACCGGGACTACTTGGTATATCATCTATATGGTTATTTACACAACAAATCTCTCCAAAAGTTACACCCCCGGGTTTTACTGTCATTACTTGACCATGGAATCCTGAGACTCCTCCTATGCAACACGTTTTACCAACTTCACTACTAACCTTCTCTATCATTATTTTTGATGAAAGATTGTCGGTTGCATCTATTATAAAATCGCAATCCTTAAACAGTTCTTTGGCAATAATGCGATCTATCTTTTTATCTACTATTTCTATCTTGCAGGAAGGATTCAATCCATTAATTCTCATGGAAAGTATTCTACTCTTTTCCTCTCCCACCTCTTTTGTTTGAAAAAAAAGTTGTCTCTGAAGGTTGGTCAAATCTATAGTGTCAAAATCTGCTATAAGGATTGTTCCGACTCCTGCTCCTGCCAACTGCATCGCCACCATAGATCCTAATGCTCCACAACCCACAATAGCAACTTTAGAACAAAGGAGTCGCTCTTGCTCCGACTCCCCTATCTCGTTCACTCGCAACTGGCGTGAATATCTATGCTTTTGTTCTTCTGTCATTGAATACTTTTGTTTTCGGTATTATCTGTAATGTGCACATCCATTTGTGGGAAAGGGAAAGAAAATCCATTTTCCGGAAGCTCTTTATAGAATCTTTCATTCATGCCAAAAAAAACTCCCCAATAATTAGAAGAATGGGTCCATGCTCTTACCACAATGTTGATGCTGCTATCAGCAAGTTGACTTAAACCAACAAATGGGGTACAATCTTTTTTTACAGGAATACCATTGCTGAGAGACATCTGCTCGCGAAGTTTTTCCTGAATTGCATCATGACGTGTCTTTCTGCGTTTCTTGAATCTCTTCCACCAAGACATCTTGATCTCCTCGTTAGAAGTAGACTCATTATTTTTATTAAGCTTGCTCTCTTCCATCTCATGTGCATTCCTTTGCTTTACATCATCTTCCAAATAATGTTTAACTATTCGGTCATCTGATTCGAGCATTTCCAAGATAATTTTCTTTGCTGCTTCATAATCTGTTCCATAAGATAAGCCGATGGTCCAATCAACTCTTCTATACTGTTCGAGAGAATAATTGTGGATAGAACCTGTGGAAAGACCACCGTTTGGAATGATGATGGCTTTGTTATCAGATGTGTTTATAATAGTGTGAAATATCTGAATTTCTTTAACAGTTCCTGTATAGCCTTGGGTTTCAATGTAGTCACCAACCTTGTATGGCTTTAGAAGAAGAATCAGAACACCACCGGCAAAATTTTGCAATGTACCGCTTAATG
>CAZXHO010000259.1:0-3856 GCA_964640365.1 uncultured Sangeribacter sp.
ATCGTTGGATCAGGACCCGCCGGCCTCGCCTGTGCTTCCGATCTTGCCC
This sequence comes from uncultured Sangeribacter sp., assembly GCA_964640365.1. GTDB lineage: Bacteria > Bacteroidota > Bacteroidia > Bacteroidales > Muribaculaceae > Lepagella. The sequence continues at coordinate 50 of CAZXHO010000259.1, forward strand.
GACTCGGTTATGAGGTGAAGATTTTCGAGGCTCTACATGAAGTAGGAGGAGTGCTCGTATATGGAATTCCCGAGTTCCGTCTTCCAAAAGAGAAGATCGTGGCAAAAGAGGTAGACGCATTGCGTCGGCTTGGCGTGGAGATAGAGACTGATGTGATCGTAGGACGCACATTGACAATCGATGATCTCCTCGACAATCAGGGATATGACGCTGTGTTTATCGGTTCGGGTGCCGGACTCCCAAGATTTATGGGTATTGAAGGCGAAAATCTTAACGGTGTGTTTTCGGCAAATGAATTTCTGACCCGTGCCAATCTTATGCATGCCTACGACTCAAGGTTTGACACTCCGATCTATACCGGTCACAAAGTAGTGGTTGTGGGAGGAGGCAACGTAGCTATGGATGCTGTACGTACTGCGCGCCGTCTGGGAGCTGAGTCTGTGATTGTCTATAGACGAAGCGAAGCGGAATTGCCTGCACGAGCCGAAGAGGTACACCATGCCAAAGAAGAGGGTATCGAATTCCGTATGCTCACGAATCCCGTCCGTATACTTGATGACGGCAAGGGCTGGGTTAAAGGTATTGAATGTGTAGAAATGGAACTCGGCGAACCGGATGCAAGTGGCAGAAGAAGCCCTGTAGTTAAAGAAGGAAGCAACTTCAATATCGACTGCGACGTGGTGATAATGGCACTCGGCACAAGCCCGAACCCGCTCATAAAGTCTACCACAAAAGGACTTGAAACTAATCGCCGAGGATGCATAGTGGCAGATGAAGAAGGGCGCACCACCCGAGAAGGAGTGTTTGCCGGGGGCGATGCGGTAACGGGTGCGGCAACTGTGATCCTTGCTATGGGTGCCGGCAGAAAAGCCGCAAAGGCAATAGATGAATACATCAAAAGCCGTTGAGGCTCAAATCCGAGAATTAAAAATAAATAAGAGAAGTTAAGTAATATTATCTCAAACAGACAATCGAAGTATAATCTTGCAACTAACCTTTCCCTTTTTAATAAGGAAAGTAAGTCCAAACTTCTCATTTTGATAGCAAAGACAGGGGCGTAGGCATATTGCCGCCCCTGTCTAATTTTTATTTGCTATTATTATCGGGTTAAAAATAATTTTTGTATATTTGCACCGAAAAAGAGAACGACGTCAAATTGCCGTTATTATTCTTTTTAGCTCTAACCTTAACTCTTATCTTACGCTCCCTTTTATCATTGGAACGGCGTGCATAAATTTATTCACAACAGCATGAAGCGATTCATTTTTGCAATGGTAGCCACCACTGCTTGCATCACTACTTATGCAGATGATTATCAAACTGATGAAAATATCCTGAACCTAAGAGTGGAAACCCGTCTTGATTGGCAAGGGAAATGGGTTGACGGCGATAACGCAAAGGATTACACCGGATTTGCCGGGAAGTATCTCAATCTACGTCTTGACGGCCATATCACACCTAATCTCAGCTATTCATGGAGGCAACGTTTTAACAAGCCCCATAAAGACGCTTCTTATTTCGATGCTACTGACTGGATTTACCTCAACTATGACCTCGGAAACTGGTCATTGGCCGGAGGTAAACAGGTTGTGGCTATCGGTGGTTGGGAATATGACCGTGCGCCGATCGACCTCTTCGGATGCTCCGTGTTCTGGAATAACATACCTTGTTACGAAATAGGAGCATCAGTAGGATTTAAAGTGACACCCTCTGACAAACTTTCGTTTCAGTTTTGTCAAAGCCCCTTCTTCACAAGCGACAACCGTAATATGTATGCTTACAACGTTATGTGGAAAGGAAGTCACGGATGTTTCACTTCTATATATTCTGCCAATCTTATCGAATATGCACCAGGCCACTACATAAATTACCTGGCACTCGGAAATAAATTTTCTTTTGGCAAAGTAGCTCTTGAACTTGACTTAATGAACCGCGCTTCCTCTCATCAGCCATTCTTCTTCAAAGATATGTCTGTCATGGCTGAATTACAGTACAAACCTGCGGGACATTGGAATATTTTCGGCAAAATGACCTATGACGTTAATAAGAGCGGTACTAATGCCGATGTAACCGTAATGAACGGTACTGAACTAAAAATGGTGGGAGCCGGAGTGGAATACATGCCGTTTGTGAATGCCCGTCACGTGCTGAGGTTTCATGCCGCCGGATTTTATTCTTGGGGCAAAAATGCCAACTCAGCAAACCTTATGCAAGACAAAACTTTAACCGCTGCCGTCGGTGTAACTTGGTATATGAATCTCTTATCACTAAAACGTAAGTAAACAACTAATCTCACTTAAATGGAAATAGAAAAAACTGCTTCGGCACAGCCCGAAACAAATAAAAAGAATTCTTTTTATAAGTTCATTCCGACAGGACTTCCCTGTCTGGTAATTGTAATTGGTCTGTTTTGGTATCTCGGATCCATCATGGGATTACCGAACATGCTTAACACTATTATGCATACTGCCCATGACTTGCTGCTCAATACCGTCTTCTATCTCATGGGTATTTGCGTTGTGACAGGTGCAATCGGACGTATTTTCGTAGAGTTCGGTGTTGTAAAACTCTTGGAGAATATCTTGCGCCCACTTATGAAACCATTGTTCAATCTCCCCGGCGTAGCCGCCCTTGGAGCTACAATGACATTCCTCAGCGACAATCCTGCCATTATCTCTCTGTCTCAAGATAAGCGCTTCAGCAGCTATTTTAAGAAATTTCAATTCATCTCGCTAACCAATTTCGGCACTGCGTTCGGCATGGGCCTTTTGGTGATGGTGTTCATGGTGGGTCAGGGATACTTCATTGAGCCTGTGGTTGGTCTCTTCGGAGCGTTCTGCGGATGTATTGTCTCTACGCGCCTCATGCAGCGCTTCATCATCAAAGCATACCCCTCATTTGCTGTTGAGAATGCAATCGACGAAGAGGCTCACCAGATTGAAGAGGCCGAGAATAAGGTGGAATCAAAATCAGTGTTTATCCGCACACTCAACGCTCTCCTCGATGGTGGAAAAATGGGTGTGGAGGTAGGTATCGCCATTATTCCCGGTGTGCTCATCATCTCTACTTTAGTAATGATTCTCACATTCGGCGCCTCTGCAGAGGGTTATACCGGAGCTGCCTACGAAGGCATCGAACTCCTTCCTTGGCTTGCGTCAAAAGTCAACATCATATTTGAATGGTTGTTCGGTTTCTCTGATCCTCATCTTGTTGCATTCCCGATCACAGCCCTTGGGGCTGTTGGCGCAGCACTCGGATTGGTACCCAATTTCGCGGCACAGGGATGGATTGATGGCAATGCAATCGCAGTCTTCACGGCAATCGGCATGTGCTGGAGCGGCTTCCTTAGCACCCACACTGCCATGCTCGACTCTCTCGGCTATCGTGAGCTCACTCCGAAAGCCATTGCTGCACACACAGTAGGCGGTCTCGTGGCAGCTATAGTAGCTCACTTTGTTTATGTTGGAGTCACTCTCTTATTTTAAGCTTTAGCATTGATATCATTCCGCCGGAATTGTCCGGAGTGAAATACTAACGATCCAAAGAAGTGGTTGCAGCCGGTCTGTCACCACTTCTTTTCATTTCCCACTTCTGTCAGCTCTTCAGCTTGGAATGACATTTATCCCTGACCTTGGCTCCCCCGCTGACCCTGATCCATGGCGGCGGGTCTGAGTGAATAGCCATATATGACAATCGGTTCATTCTCACGAATGAACCGATTGTTTACGAAATATTCTTAAAAGTTCGGGGAAGTGGGCGATTACGGATTCGAACCGCAGACCCTCTGCTTGTAAGGCAGATGCTCTA
>CAZXHO010000260.1:0-3855 GCA_964640365.1 uncultured Sangeribacter sp.
CGCTGCATTTATAGGTATGATGGCCGAAGAGGTGGCGCTTAGAGGCCATGAAGTATACATAATAGCTCCTCAAAGTATTACCCATAGTATTTTTAGGAATAGTAAGATTCGAGAAAGATATGAAACAGTATCAAAAAATCAATTTAGATTTCCAATTAAGATTTATAGACCACTAACAGTAACCTTTGGCGATAATGGAATTAGAGGGAGGTGGACTTTAAAATGGCTCCAATATTCTGCTTGCCGAAAATTAAATAATCTTAAAGAAACTTTTGATATTTGCTATTCACATTTTTGGCAATCAGCTTACCAAGTCCTACCCTATATAAGAAAAAAAGGTGTACCTCTTATTGTTGTATCTGGTGAAGATGTTATTAAAATTAATGATCATTTAACTGAATGTGAAATCCAAGAATTAGGGTCTTATTGTTCCAGAGTAATAGGAGTTTCTACAAAGAATATCAAGGAGAGTCAACAGAAAATAAAGGTAAGTCCAAATAAAAGTTTTGTTATTCCAAATGGTCCCGATTTACGTCATTTTAAACCTGTTAACAAATCAAATGCTCGAAAGTTATTAGGTTGGAATCAAGATGATTTTATTATTACCTTTATAGGGCGGTTTATCTATAGAAAAGGTGCTAAAAGAGTTGAGAGTGCAATTGAAAGAATAGATGATCCAAAAATAAAGTCAGTTTTCATAGGTACTACTATGAAGGATGAAGCATCTTCAGAAGAACCCAATGGAAAGTCGATAATATACAAAGGCATTCTGACTCATCAACAAATACCTTTGTATTTATCTGCATCAGATGTGTATGTTTTACCAACATTAGCAGAGGGTTGTAGTAATTCTATCGTTGAGGCCATGGCATGTGGTCTACCAATTATTTCATCAGACAAAGACTTTAACTACGATATATTGGATTCTACAAATTCAATATTAGTTGACCCTTTGAATATAGATGAGATTTCTCAGGCAATAATAAATCTTAGGAGTAGTAAAGAGTTACAAAAAAGTATGTCAGAGAAATCAGCCTTTAAGGCTAGAGAGCTAAGTTTTGAAAAAAGAGTTGATAAGATAATGGCGATATTAAAAGACGTAATAGATGAAAACCATTGCATTTGATTTATCTTATGTTTCCTCAGAAAATCTTGTTGGATCTGCTAAATTTATCCAACGTATAATAAAGGAAATGTTGAAAAGAGATTTACCGTTTAATTATATATTTTATATCCAAAAACATCTTCCCCTTTCTTTATTTGGTATCGACCCTAAAAGAAAGGATATTACGATTGTAAAATTGCCAAAATTAGGAAGTAGAACTAAACGACTTTTGTTTCAGCAGACAATTTTTTACTTTTTCCAAAGGAAATGTGATATTTTATACAGCCACTGTACATACTTACCCCTATTAGGGAGGGGTAAAAAAATAATTACTCTTCATGACATGTTGCCTTTTTCATTTACTAAGAAACATGGAGTAGTAAGAAGGAAATTTATAATAGCTTTTACAAAGCTAATCTCTAAATTAGTTTCACATATTGTCACTGTTTCTGAATACAGTAAAAATGATATTCTTAAATATTTAAATAAAAGGGATAGTGATGTAAGTATTATTTACAATTTTATTGGGGAAAAAGAAACGGTAATCGAGGGAAAGACAATTGGTCAAGATGGGAATATACTAACTAAAGAAGGACCTCTTCATTTAAACCAACCATACATATGCACAGTTAGCAGTCTACAGCCAGGAAAGAACTTAGGATCTCTTATTAAGGCATTTCACACTTTCCATAAAAGATATCCCAATTATCATCTGTATTTATGCGGAGGGAAGGGATGGGGATATCAAGTCTTATTTGATCTAGTGCGGGAATTGAATGCTTCTGATTATATCCATTTTACGGGATATATAAAAGATGAAGAATTGGATAAAATTTATTCAGGATGCGAAGGAGTGGCTTATGTGAGTTATTTTGAAGGATTTGGTATTCCTCCTTTAGAAGGGTTTTATCATGGGAAACCGTGTGTCGCATCTAATGTTACTTCAATTCCTGAAGTTGTAGGAAAAGCGGGCGTATTAGTTGATCCGTATGATATTCAATCCATCTCTTCTGGATTAATGGAAATGATTATAAGGAAAGAAGAATACGATGATGAGATTGAGAAACAGAAAAAAAAATTTAATCCACAAAAAGAAACAAATAAGTTTATCAATTTGCTTATTTCTATTTAGACTTTTGTGACCCCTTTCTTTATTATTTGGTAAGCATCGTACAAAAATTCCTGCTAGGGAGGGAAAGGGATAAAAACTAACTTTGCGCAACATTCCAAAACACTATGCGAGATGTTCGAAAACGAAGACTTTGAAAGGCTCCTTGTCAAGTATACAACTCAATGAGTCCCGACCGTAGAAAACGACTGTCCGACAAAAGTTGTATCAGGGAGACTACGAAGCCCGAAAGGTCAGCTGATGAAGATACAATACCCCAGACACATAATGGTTGACTGCACAACACAGACGGCATGAATTCCTTGAGGTGATGGACAAGTCCGAACTTAAAAACGTGATCCTCGAGCTCTTTGACCAGCAACGCTAACTGAACGCCCGGCTTGCCGAGAAAGACAAAACAATCGCGTCCATGTCAGAGAAACACGACACCCTCATCGCCTCTCAGAACCGAGTGAAGCTTGACCTAGAGGCATGGCTGTCTAAAGAACGCCGGTGGAACAGGGAACGCCAGACATTCATTCAGACAAATGTGGATCTTAAGGATCTCATCTAGATCTTGAAGAAGGAGAAGTTCAGAGGCACATCCCAGATAGGTAGATCCATGCGGAAAAATGATGACAGGAATGACCGGGGCTCATCCCATGATTTGGTCGATACCGATCTTCTGGCAATCAAGAAGGCTTCGACGGCTCCGATCCCGGCACCAGCATTGCTTCGGCAGCCGATTCCACCGTCTTGGCTGAGGGTGATGGAATATGCTTCCCGGACTTCTCCAATGAAGTTAACAATCTTTAAATCTCAACTAAAGTTTTAATAAAAATTATGAGAAACTACCCACAAGGCAGCTTCCCATTACAAACGCGTCATTTTTTTGGCTTACACTATGTCAATTACTTTTGGGTCAGTTAATGGAGCGAAGATATAAAGTAAATATTAAAATAATCATCATGAGCAATTTAGCATTGATTATTGCCGGGGGATCCGGTAATAGAATGGGTCAAGATATCCCCAAACAATTTATGCATGTGGACAATTGTCCAATTATTATACATACTTTGTTGGCCTTCCAACGACATCCAGATATTGACGCTATGGCAGTGGTATGTTTAAAAGGATGGGAGACAGTCCTTCAATCATATGCAAATCAGTTTATGATTTCAAAATTGAAGCATATTTTCCCAGGAGGATCAAATGGACAAGATTCGATTTACAACGGGATTATTGGATTAAAGAACGCGGGATACGAAGATGAGGATTTAGTGTTAATTCATGATGGAGTAAGACCGTTACTGTCACAGGACATCATATCTTCTAATATTGCAATATGTAAAACTTACGGATATGCAATCACAGGAATTCAATGCCGAGAAGCAATATTGGAAAGTGAAGATGGTTTTTCTACAAAAACTTCTATTCCTAGAGATAGACTAATTCGAACCCAGACTCCTCAAACGTTTCGTCTAAAAAATATAATATCAGCACACGAAGAGGCTAAGAGTAGAGGTATTAATAATTCTGTTGCTTCATGTACCCTAATTGCTGAATTAGGAATCGCAGAGATGCACGTGGTACCAGGTTCTGAAAAGAATATTAAAATAACCACCACGGAAGATTTGGAAAT
>CAZXHO010000261.1:0-3832 GCA_964640365.1 uncultured Sangeribacter sp.
GATAGGATTACCTTCGTATTGGGTGTAAGTCATACCCCCATCTGTACTGTATGCCAGACATTGCTGCTGATGTTCGCCTGAACCGGTATAGAACGCAAGTATAGCATTTTTACCAAAACCTGCAGCATTCTCCTTGTCTACAATGGCACTTCCTGAGAAAATATCACCCCATTCATTCCTTAGCATTGCAACCTTCTGTTCTTCCCAGTGAATCAGATCTTTAGAAGTAGCATGTCCCCAACTCATATTTCCCCAACTATTTCCTTGTGGATTATACTGGTAATAAAGATGATAAGTACCATCCAAATAGACCATACCATTAGGATCATTGATCCAGTTTTTAGCGGGAGTAAAGTGTACTTGTGGACGATATTGCTCATTTCTGGAGGATAACTCTTCTCCCCCACCCTGATTCGGGTCATCAGGCTTATCAGGATTTTCTGTCTCAGAACCCTGGACATAAGCCGGATGTGGATTTTTATCATCATCACAGGAAATTGTCCCTAATGTAAGAGCCGATAGTAAAAGTATGTTATATATTTTCATTATATATTCTTAATTTTGAGATAATATCGAAGTTTCAGAGAGTTTCCCTTAATCCGAAAATAAGTTAATAAACATCTCCCGGAAGCGATAAACTTCCCTTCCGGGAGACTATCTAAATACATAGTAATTATTAACGGGTTTTCAGATATTCTATGGAGTTTTTAGCCAGTTTAAGGACATTACCCTGATAGGGGTTATTCTTAGGATATGCAGCGATATCGGGAGTTCCATCGGCATTCTTCAATGAGAATTCACAACCACCGTTACCGATACAAAGCACTGTGCCTTTGAAATCAGTATTTCCTTGACGTGCTTCCCAAACGTTAAGCTGAGAAACCCAATCTATCTGAGAATCCCAAGTTCCCAAAGGATAGATTCCATAAGTTGAAGTTATTGCATTGTAGCAAGCTTCATCCTGATTACCAAGTCCTGTTATAACTGAAGGAAGATTGAAGTAGAGACAGTTATGATCTTCTGTCCAACCCGGACCCTTGAATGCTATGAGTTTGGTGCGATCAGTTTCAATTACATCAAGTCCTTTGAAAATCGGGTGATTTGAAGCATCTTTCTTGAATCGGCTTCCCGGATGCAACTGAACCGCCATCATCCAAGTGTCAGGATTCCATCCACCTCTTCCAAGACCAATCGAGCGGTCATTATTGCGGAGCATATCCATTTCGATTCTTCCGAGAGTGCCTATATAAGCAGTTGCATGGCTCCAGAGAAGAAGATTACCACCTTTAGCATACCATTCTTTAACATAAGGAGTAGCATCATTTACAACAGCGGGCATTTCAAATACTTCATTCTCCGGACGATCCTCAAGGTCACGCATCCAGAAGAGAACACGGTAAGGTTCAAGAGTCTCTACAGAAGTGATGTTACCGAAATAAACATAGGATGCTGCAGGATATTCAGCCTTGAGCCATAACCATGCACAAGCCTCGTCATCATCACCGTTTGCAATCAACTCCTCTTCTGTAGGATACACACTGAGGAAACCAACTGCAGTTTTACCGATTTTAAGAGAACCAGTTGCAGGAAGTGATTTACCGTCAGAATTGTTTGCAACAATTGTAACTGTCCATTCTTCACCATCGAGAACATCATGTAAAGTGTAAGAAGTAGTTGATGCAGGGATAGTTTCAGAGATTGATCGAGAACCTGAAGTAGCAGTGAATGAAAGGTCGGAAGCATCGGGAGAAGGTGTCCATTCTACGAGCGCGTCATATCCGGCATTTTCTTTCTCTACCTGGGTGAGAACTATACCACTGACCGGATCAGCACCGAGGCGTGTGTATTCTTTTATCACACCGCGTGAGAAGTTTGTGCCGTCAGTAAGTTTGAAAATATATGTGAACGGAGTTTTTGTCTCAATATTTTCATGAGTATATGTACCATTCGAAGAAGTTGCGCTTCCCACTGTCTGACCGTCACGAAGGATAGTAATCTGTACATCTTTTCCCTGTGAAGCAGTCCATGTCCACACGTATGAATCGCCATTGAGCTGACCGTTGATCTGATCTGCAGACATTGGTGCAAGAATCGGCGCTATGACATCATAGTCTTTGTTCTGGCATGCAGACATTCCGAGAATGCCTGCTGCACAGAGAGCTATATAAAGAGATTTATTCATGATTAACAATCTATTAATTGGTTAGAGTTAAATAGTATCAATACCCTTTATTCTGAACATAAAGTCCCGGAACATAATAGAGCTGGTTGTAAGGAACTGGATAGAATTCGTTCTTACCCGGAGTATATCGGGCGTTCTCATAATATTTGCCGTAGCCGGTTCCATTATAACTTGAATTCTTTGCCTTTTCGAAATATGCGTTCAGCACTGATGAAGCTATACCCCAGCGACGGAGGTCAAAATAACGGCTGCTTTCCATGGCCATCTCAAGACGACGTTCCATACGTAGACACTCACGGGCATGAGCCTGATCGCCAAAAGTAGCTGATGAATAAAGAGAGATCTCACATAAATCTTTAGCATAAGCTATATGTTTCTCAACTGAGTCTGCAGCACGCTGACGGATATCGTTGATAATATTCATTGCGCCGTCAAGATTTCCAAGTTCGATCATAGCTTCGGCGCGCATAAGCATTACATCTGTGTATCTGAATACATAATCATTCATTGCAAATGCCTGCCAAGAACCTTCGAATGTTTCTCCTGCGCTGCGCTGTGGTACATCTTTAAGTGAAGTATAGAAACCATAATCGTTAGGAGTACGTGAATTGGCTTCACTCATCATATATTCAGACTCATACTTATAAGGGAAGGTAGGCATTCCGACAGTATGGAACAAACGTGGATCCCATTTCTGAGAAGTAACCTGACCCATCACAGGATAAGCACTGCTATTATCGTAAGTGTCAATCATCGGAAGACCATCCTGAGTCTTATAGGCATCTACAAGGTTCTGAGAAGGTTTGTGGAAATCCCATCCGCAAGACCAGAATCCCCAACAACCGTTAAGCATATTCGACCAGTTAGCTCTACCAAAACGGGTATTGTCTTCTGTATACTGAGAAGTCTGAACTGCGAAGATGGATTCCTTGCTATTTTTATATTCGGGAAGGAAGATATCACCAAAATCTTCAAGATAACCATACTGAGAACGAGCCACTACATCAGTGTAGTCAATCACCTTCTGCATATGGTTTTTATTGATAAAACCGACACCGTCAGTTGCCTCATAACCGTCACCCCATGCAATTGTAAGATAACATTTAGCAAGATAGGAAGCAGCGGCAATCTTATTGGCACGACCACCACCGTCAGTCACAACCTCAGGAAGACCGTCATATGCCATCTGGAATTCGTTTATAACTTTATCCCACAATTCCTCATATGTGAACTGATTATTGGGAGTCTGCTCCTGTGAGTTGTTCTTGAATACTTCTTCATCAACCCAAGGAATTTGACGGAACATGGTCAGAAGCTTGAAATAGCTGTGTCCACGGAGGAAGTGAACTTCTGCAGTACGCTGTTTAGCGGTAGCCTCACCAAGTTTCTCCACACCATATTGTTCAAGAGCCACCAAAGCGCGGTTACAACGTGAAATATTACAATATAGACGGTACCAGAGTTCGTCAAGTTCACCCGGAGTGGAAGTCAAAGTTGACCATATCTCCATAGGATGATAACCGGTATCAGTCAGACCGCCGCCACCTTTCATACAGTCGTCAGATCCAAGGTCGCCATAAGGCCAGAGATTGAAGGGATAGGTATACCAGCAGTCGCCAAGCGAAGCATAAGCTGCATTTACCATCTTGT
>CAZXHO010000262.1:0-3827 GCA_964640365.1 uncultured Sangeribacter sp.
TTATAGGGTTTATTTCTTTTCTGAGGCGATCCCAAAGGGGGCGTACAGCTCGCTCACTTTGATCACCGAAGATTTTTTTAAGTATTCCGTTTAATCCCATGGATTTTTATCTGATTGAGAGGTATTTTTTTTGCCGGCTTTTAGATTCGAAAACAGAATCGGATTCACCGGATTGTATTATTATTTTCTTTTGAGGCTGAGAGGTTTCGAGGCAGCTCCGTTAGGCGAGCGTATTCTTAGAACCTGAGTTATAGTCGGGGCAATTGCCGTAGCATCAACGGGAACCGTTATTACCTCCGGTGTTATGCCACAACCCATTACAAACACCGGGGTCTGTATCAGGCTCGACCTTACCACCTGTGTCTCGTTCGGAAATTTCGTGTCATTAACAATATTCCAGCCGGCATTAAACTCTAATACGACATCTCCGCCGGTCTTGGGATCCGTTCCCAACCGCATCGCCTCCATTGCAGGAAGTGCAGATGTCATTATATCGTTCATTGTGAAGGCATCATTCACACCGCTCATCTTGACCAGAAAATCTCTCGAGGCTTCTGCTACTTCTTTAAGATCGAGTTTATTTTCTTCAATACTTTTCCTGTCGAGATAAACATGCCCACTGTTGTAGGTATCTATATAATTGCCGTTTCCATAGCGGGCAGTAAGATACGAATTGAGAAGTGAAAGAGCTCGTTTAACCGAAAAATCTCCTGTAGGAGTTCTGTATTTAGGATCATCGCTTACTGCATCGTCATAATAGCCTGTTGATGTGACATAGACTAAAGTATTGTCAAGTCCGACATATTTATCAATAGCATCAAACAGGCGAGTTAGCTGACCGTCAAGACGAATATAGCTGTCTTCAAGTTCAAGACGGAAATCTCCGTCATTAATATATTTATAGGGGGCTGCAGTATATCCTATATTAAGCATATCGATTGCATCTCCGCGACTCCCTAAGTTGAGGTCTTTCAAATAAGTGATTGCAACATCTGTCACCTCAGTGTTCACCATTGGCGAACTCAAATACATCCTGTAAACGTTGCGGTCGGAGAGTGGGAAAGTATGTTTGAAATCTATGATGCGTTTCTGAGCCGGCACACCCGGGTAAGCGGCCACAGGGCGTGAAGGCTTCCAGTGCATTGTATCAAGTCTGGAAGTGATGGGCGAACTATAATTTCTCTGAGTAACTACTGCCGGAGCCTCACGATAGTAAGTCGTAGTTGCCCATTTACCGGTGTTATCATTTATCCAAAATGCAGAAGTTCCGGCATGACCTGCCATTATAATTGCCTGTTGCGGATCTGGAGCTATGGAATACACACCGGCAAATCCGGCTCCATCTATGGCAATCTCATCACTGATTGTAGATAAACGCAGATTATTAGGCGAGTAGGTTTCTGTAGTGAAATTACCAATGGCAGACGCATCATGAAGCGACGGTACCATCTCCTTAACAGAAGGGTCAAATACTTTTGAAGATGAAACCCCGTTGTGTCGAGGATAGCCTCCGGTATAGACCATAGCTGTGCCGCTCGCCACGTCGAGTCCACTAACCTTGAAGTCTACATCTTTTATAAAAGCTCCTTCGCGCATGAGCTTTTTAAAACCTTTTTCGCCGAAAAGATTCTGCAGATACTCGATATAATCAGTCCGTAACTGATCAATCACTATCCCTACTACCAGCCGGGGACGTGACGGATCCGCGCTTAGCATCGTATTGATGCCCACGAGACCGAATATGACCGATGTTATCAGACGATTCATTTTATTTTGATTTTCTTTGTTGTTTTCGCACGACGAGTCGGTGCCTTGCGAACTTTGAGAGCTTTATTCATCGTTGAGATAGCCCCATTATTATTATAACTTTCTTTATGGAAGATTATTGCATAGGTCGCGGACAACAGTAAAGTAATGCCCATTAACGGGAAGAATGCCGGATTTGCACTCTGATTGAGGAAGGGCCAAACCAAAAGCATACATATCATCGCCACTATGTTATACCATGCGATTACAACTGCTCCAAGACGCAGTTTCTTAGACCATAAGCAAACTCCGGCAATCAGTTGTAGTGGATTTAACCAAATCAACAAAATATTTGGAGAGGTTGCTTCATGACTCGAAACGAATACAAGAAATGTAACTAAGCATCCTGCAAACCCGGTAATCAAGAACCATAAGGAGAATATCCATTTAGTAATGTGTTGTCTTCTGAGATCATACAGGCAAATTCCTGCGATAATAACCAGAAATAACCATGAGCAAAACAACGGAGTTTGCCACCAAGGAGTGGCAGGAAGAGTTACATCACCGATTCCTTCGTATATGGTTCTTGTTGCCTTCACCAGCGGACGCCCGTCAGACATCCTTGCACCGGAAGCTTTTTTCATCATTTCAACCGGTACAAACATCTCCTCTCTTCCGGTTAGATCATAATCTATTCCTGAACCCAATGCCAGATCTATACCAAATTGATACCACGGATAATTTCGGTTATATGATCGCATCTCATTTCGAAACGTTCCGTAATTGGTACTATCCGAATAGATCACTCTCGAGTCAGTGGCTCCGTCGATCCTGTCTAATATTCTTGTAGCACAGTTATCCTTCACATAGTTGTAACGATATCTGCTGTTTTGAGGCAATGCCTCCGTCTGAAGAAGTGTCAGTAGTCGCCGAGCCTCCGGAGGGGTTAGATTCAGATCCTGCTCGACAACCTTTGAGCCTCTTTGCACATATTCAGGAAGAAACCATGCAAAGGGATAGCCTACACAATAATAATCAGTCTCACCCTTTACAAATCTGTAAATGAAATTCGGCTCCCTGAAATTGAACACGCCATAATTCCAGACAGAGTCTATGCCCGCCCCTCTCACTCTTATTGCCTCATGTCCATACAGTTCATAGATCTCAGGCCCCGGATAGCAAGTTATTAAGCTTACTGTTAATGAGTCTGATGTTTCAGTATTGGAAGCCGCAACGGAAGGGCTTTCCATTGGAGAGGCTCCAACAGGAAGCCATGACAACGCCATGGTGACTAATATCACCATGGCGTTGAATATCGCGATATGTGGTTTCGACATTTTCAAATTCCAACCACTTCAATAATTTCAGGAATTTTGGTAGGCAGTTCTTAAAATTCGCAATTATTCGGATAACGCGGGAAAGGAATCACGTCGCGGATATTCTGCATACCAGTCACAAATAGTACAAGGCGTTCAAAGCCAAGACCGAAACCGCTATGAGGTACTGTGCCATACTTACGTGTATCCATATACCAATCCATTCCGGTTAGTCCAAGCTCCTGAATTCTGTTCTGAAGCTTTTCATAATTCTCCTCACGCTGACTTCCGCCTATAATTTCACCAATCTTCGGAAAAAGGACATCCATTGCCCTTACAGTCTTTCCATCATCGTTGAGCTTCATGTAGAATGCCTTGATTTCCTTAGGATAATCCGTTAGGATAACCGGTTTCTTGAAGTGCTCCTCCACGAGATATCTTTCGTGCTCGGAGGCAAGGTCCACTCCCCAATATACCGGGAATTCAAATTTCTTGCCACTTTCTTCAAGGATCTTCACACCCTCTGTGTATGGAAGGCGAACGAAGTCATTCTCAACTACAAATTTCAGACGGTCGATAAGTTCTTTATCGAAATGATCATTGAGGAACTGTATATCTTCTGCGCAATGTTCGAGTGCATAAGTGATACAGTATTTAATAAATTCCTCAGCAAGATCCATATTGTCTGCGATCTCATAAAAAGCCATCTCCGGCTCAATCATCCAGAATTCTGAAAGATGGCGAGGAGTATTGGAATTTTCAGCA
>CAZXHO010000263.1:0-3825 GCA_964640365.1 uncultured Sangeribacter sp.
GAAAACTTAGAGTAGCGCCCGGCACAACAATCGACGGTTCACCTGTTTATTCAATTTTCCTTGATGGTAAAAAGGTCATAGACAATGCCCCATTAGGACTTGTAACTGACATCGCAGATTTATCGAAAGGTTTATCTGAGAAAGAATTTAAAACTAATATAATTTCTAAATCATACACTCAAGAGAAAATAAAGAAGAGTGATATAGATGTGGAAGCCACCGGCGCTTCAGTTATTTATGAAGGACTGAACGGAGAGAAACTTGAAATGCAATGGCATGTTACCGATGACGGGGTTGCTTTCCGATATAGGGTGCCACGTCAGAACGAGCATGGGTCTATGGTAGTTAAGGATGAGAAAACCTCTTTTAAATTTCCTGAAGGAACTACAGTTTTTCTATCCTCTCAGTCAGATCCTATGATTGGATGGAAACGCACAAAGCCAAGCTATGAAGAATTTTATATAGTTGATTCCCCAATGTCTCAGCAGTCAGATTACGGTCATGGATTTACTTTCCCCGGACTTTTTAAAACACCTGAAGATATTTGGGTGTTGTTAACTGAGTCAGGAGTGGACGGTTACTATTGTGGATCCCGACTTAGTGATTATCAAAATGGCTTGTTCACTATTGAGTATCCTATGGAAGGGGAAAATAATGGTAATGGAAGTTCTTCCCCGGGAGTAGGATTACCTGGTTATACACCTTGGCGCTTGATGGCAATTGGAGATAATCTTGCTCCAATCGTTGAGACTACTTTACCTTGGGATTTGGTTGAACCGAAATATTCTGTATCCAAGGCTGCACGTCCGGCAAAGGGTACATGGAGTTGGATTCTATGGCAGGATGGCAGTATCAATTTTGACGATCAAAAGACATATATTGATTTTGCAGCGGATATGGGGTATGATAATGTTCTCATTGATAACTGGTGGGATAATAACATTGGAGAAAAGAAGATGGAAGAACTGATAAGATATGCCCATTCCAAGGGTGTTCACCCAACATTATGGTTCTCCTCTTCCGGACATTGGAATGATATTGAGCAGGGTCCTATCAATAGAATGGACAGACCAATCGAGCGTAAAAAATGGATGAAATGGATGCAGGATAATGGGGTTGATGCCATCAAAGTAGACTTTTTCGGGGGTGATAAGCAGGAGACAATACGCCTTTACGAAGATATCCTGAGTGATGCCTCAGATTACGGAATAGATGTTGTTTTTCACGGCTGCACACTTCCAAGAGGCTGGGAAAGGATGTATCCGAATTTAGTGGGTGCAGAAGCGGTGCTTGCTTCTGAAAACATGGTGTTCGACCAAAGTTTTTGTGACAAAGAAGCACTACATGCCACACTTCACCCTTTTATCCGCAACTCTGCTGCCATAATGGAATATGGGGGATCATTTCTTAATAAACGGTTGAATAGAGGAAACGATGGTGGAAATATCAGGCGAACTTCGGATGCATTTCAGCTTGCTCTTCCCATTTTGTTTCAGAATCCCGTGCAGTATTTCGCCCTTGCTCCCAATAATCTGACGGATGCTCCTGCGGTCGCTATAGATTTTATGAAACAAGTGCCTACCACGTGGAATGATACTAAATTTATTGCCGGTTATCCGGGAAAATATGTTGTGTTGGCACGCCGTCACGGAGAAACTTGGTATATTGCCGGAGTTAGCAATCTGGCGAAACCTGTTAAACTTGATCTTGACCTTTCTATGTTCGGTAAAGATACTATTCTTAGAATGATCAATGATGGTAAAAACGGAGAACCGGTTAGCTCGGAAATTAAGGTTAAAGATCCCAAGAAAGTAAGTGTGACCCTTAACCCGCTGTCAGGTTTTGTGCTTCAAAACTGATATGTTTATTATAGTTGCTTAATAAAGGTATTAAGTTGATTTTATCGAATAAAAGTTATGATGCACTAAACAAGAAATAGTAAAGTATATTATAAATAAATCGCTAATTCTGCAGAATTAGCGATTTATTTATATTGGATGTTCTAAGAGAAATATTTACTCTATTGCATCATGTTTTATTTACCCATAAGTTCTGTAAGTTTCTCAAAGAAAGCGGGATCATGACCAACGGTTATATTTGCAATCTTGCCTTCCGGGTTGATGATTGCTTTAGTAGGGAAGCCTTGAACACCGTAATCATCGAGCACGGAACTGTCACTGGGATTATAAACATTTACCCAAGGAAGTTCATATTTTGCAACTCCTTCTCTCCAAGCCTTTTCAGGTTCCTGGCAGTCGATGCCGATAATCTCGAGTTCATCTTTATATTTGGCATAAGCCTCTTTCAGCTCAGGAAATCCCTTGATGCACCAAGGGCACCATGCACCCCAAAAATCAAGAATCACCCATTTGCCTTTAAAATCGCTAAGACTTACGGGCTTGCCTTCGAGGTTAAGAAGAGTGAAGTTAGGCGCTTCTACATCTCCTGCCATGAGAGCTTTCATCTTACGTTCCTTAGCAAGTGATTTCTGAACTCTTGTATTTTGCTGTTCCACTAACGGGAAGATTGGTGATATTTTGGCACCTTCTCCGAGTCTTGAGTAGGCTTGGTCAAAATCTTCACCATTTAGATACATAATAGCGAAGCAAGAAGCCTGAGATGTGGGATTCTCAGAGATAAATTCCTTCAAGGCATCCATAAACTCGTTGTAAACACCTTGCATTTTCTCTCTATCGGGAGTCTCTTCTTTTGAAAGAGCTTCCATCCTGTCTTTATAAGGCTTTTCAATATTCAAGATCTCGTTATTCTGAGCTACGAGATCAGAACCCGAGATATTGTAGTCAACGGGATCCATTGAAAGAATCTCTATATTTACATTATCCCCCGGTATAGCGTAAAACCTGATTATAGGTTTGTCATCTTTCTGTATGTTGAAACGATATCCACCCTTATCATCTTGAATAGGTATTACCGCTGAATTATTCTTAACTGCTACTGAAGACTTAACTGTGCCTAAATCTGCACGGCTCTTGGCTGTTGCAATATTCGGAATAGTAGTGTAGTCATAAGTAAGAGAGTCAAGATTAGCATTTGGAGGCAGTTTGACAGTAATGTCAGCCATCATGCTTAAAGGAGTGGCCAAAAGTGCCAGCATCCCTGCTGTAATCAGTTTTTTCATTTTTATTGAATTAATTATTAGTTTTAGATTTAAGAAATCTTTTATCCTTCTAAATTTTGAAGTTAAATGACTCTATATTATAATAAACGCCCGCGTTGCTCAATTATTTGGTTAAGAAGATGTGTAAACTGATAATTTTTAAGGCCCCATTTGGGAGCAACTACCATTTCCGGAGGACTTTGCGAAAGAAATCTTTCAATCACTATATGCTGAGGTACGATTTCAACTATATCAGCACATAATTCAAGATAGTCATTTAGCTCAAAAGGTTTAACGTCTATCTCTCCGATTTTCCATTGTCTGAAAAGGGGAGTTCCTTTTAATATTTGTAATTGATGAAGCTTAAGGGTATCGATTGGAAGAGAGCAAGCTTTCCTGACATTTTCCAGAATTTGAAATCTGTTTTCTCCCGGGAGGCCGGCGATTAGGTGAATACCGCATCTAATTCCTTTTTCTGACGCTCTATTAGTTGCACTTTCCACGTCTTCCCAAGTATGATGCCTATTAATTGCTTGGAGGGTTAGGTTGGAAGAAGTTTCCGCACCTATTTCCAGAAAGACCGGATTTTCTCTATTCAGTTCTCCAAGAATATTTATGATCTCATCCGGTAGTGTATCGGGTCTTGTCCCTATCACGATCCCTACGATATCTTTAACCTCCATTGCTTCTCTGTAAATCTTTGTTAG
>CAZXHO010000264.1:0-3805 GCA_964640365.1 uncultured Sangeribacter sp.
ATAGTCCATGATAAAGTCCATACCACCGTGACCACCTACTTCTTTAGCGAGGTTGCCAACCTCTACGATAATAGGATGAGTATATTTCTCAGTCAAAGCAGCCTGCTGTTCGTCAGAAATAAATTTATGAGATGAGAGGTTCTCATGATCGGGTATAAAGGTAGAATCCATCTGCTCCGGTTCGAAAGCATATCCGGCTTTTGGATACTTATTGGCAAAGCCCTTTGTTCCAGTAAGCTGATACATTCTTGAATAAGGACGTGGATTCATAACATCATGCTGGATATGAATGGTCTTACCATTTTCAGTACGCATCATGGTCATGGTGTGATCGCCGTTAGCGAATGACTCCGGTTCCTGACCGGTTCTTTCCTTCACTAATTCGGGTCCTGTTACAGCTTTAGTATCCATGGCAACGAGAGTATTAATTTTATCACCTCGGTGAATGTCAAGAAGCTGGCAAGCGGGGCCGATGCCGTGAGTGGGATAAACATCACCACGGTTCTCCTGATTATAATCTAATCTCCAGTTGTTCCAATATTCACCCCAGAAATCTCTAAGATTGTGAATATAGCTTCCTTCAGTATGGAGAACGTCACCGAACAGGCCATTCTGAGCCATATTCAAAGTGTTGAGCTCAAAGAAATCATACACACAGTTTTCGAGCATCATACAATGTTTGCGTGTTTTCTCTGAAGTATTGACCAAATCCCAAATTTCTTCGAGAGAGGTGGCTGCGGGAACTTCAATAGCCACATGTTTACCATTCTCCATAGAATATAGACCCATTGGAGCATGGTGCTTCCAGTCGGTAGCTATATAAACAAGGTCTATGTCATCTCTTTCAACGAGTTCTTTCCAAGCGTCTTCAGATCCATAATAAGCTGCAGCGCGAGCCACACCTCTTTTATCAAGCATTTTCTGAGTTTCTTCTACCCTTGCAGAATCAAGGTCGCAAAGCGCTACAATCTTTGTGCCCGGAATATAAGTAAAGCGTTCCACTGCGTCAGGACCTCTCATGCCGAGGCCTATGAATCCCACACGTACTGTATCAATTGGTTCTGCTGCAAACCCAATCATATCAGTTTGTCCTGCTGGACGTTCGGGCACCACGGTTTCAATAATAGAGGACTTCGGAGTTTTATCCGCACAAGCTGTGAGCATTCCGGCTGTGAGAACTCCAAATAAAAATTTGTTGATTTGTTTCATGATAAATAAATTCTGAATGAAAAAATAGGTTTCATCGCAAATTTAATACTTTATATATAAATTCACAAATTATGTTGAATTTTTGCGAAATTTTGAGAAAGTGAAAATTTTTTCAAGTATTTGTTACAAATTTTAAAGTGGCGCGTATATTAGACAGAACATGAAATGATGGACAACAAAAAACTTACAGATTCGTTTCTCAGACTTCGC
The DNA here is from genome assembly GCA_964640365.1 of uncultured Sangeribacter sp. Classification (GTDB taxonomy): domain Bacteria; phylum Bacteroidota; class Bacteroidia; order Bacteroidales; family Muribaculaceae; genus Lepagella. Next base: position 1,420 of record CAZXHO010000264.1, read on the forward strand.
GGAAGGTTAAAAGAGATGGCTGCATATCTTTTGAAATATGATAATGATGCAGAAGATGCTCTTCAGGAGGCCTTTTGTAAAATATGGACCAACAGGGAGAATGCTGATCCTTCCGTAATAGACGGATTTGCCGTGACTGTTGTGAGACGTATATGTATCAATTATCTGAGAAGAAGAAGTGTAAGGATGGCATCTGATATTGAGGATATCTCTATTCCGGATGAAAGTTCTCCATCATACGTGTGGGACGAGGAAGAGATGAAGGCCGTTAGCAATAAGCTTTTGTCCAACCTCAGTACTCTTCAGCGAGAGGTGTTTGAGATGTCTGCTAAGGGCATGGATAATGATATAATTGCTCTGAGACTTGGAATTTCAAATGCTGCAGTGAGGCAAAATCTCTGTCGATCCCGCAAAATATTAATTAATGAATATCGAAAACTACAATAATATGAGAGAAAAACTAACTTTAAAAGAAATTGAAGATTTGTGCGATCTCTATATAGAGGGAGTCCTCTCGCCACAGGAGGAACACGATCTTGCAACTGTGATTTCTTTATTAGATTATAAAAGTCCTAAAATTGAAGAGACTTTGTTTCTTATGGGACTATCGCGTATTGTTGCAAGAAATGATGCAGAATCTTCTTCTCAGGACTCTTCCAAAATAGAATCAACGAAAAAATATAACACAGTTTCTTTAAGAAAAGCATTATTCAAAATTTTAAAGACTTCTGCTGCAGCGGTAATATTGATTCTTCTTGTAGGGACATTCTGGAATGCAGTTTCAGGCTTGAACCGATCTGAAGACACGGTATATGAAGTTTATATTGACGGAAAATTAGTAACTGATCCTCAAGAGTGCATGAATTTAGCCCTTAAGGCTTTTCGTGAAAGTGAACGTCAGATAAATGATATACAAAATAATGAAAAATTGGCCTTAGCTCAAGTTCGAGAATCGCTTGACAATGTGGAAAGCCTGTGTTCTGAAATGAATCAAAATCTTGGGAAGTAAATTGGAAATTTAGTATGTAATTATGCTTCTATCTATTGTTGGATGCGAAACTATTTTCTAAATGAAACAATATAAAGATAGCTATTATAAAATGGCTAAATATCTAAAATATAAATTAATTCAATTCAATATGAAAAAGACTTTTATTTTAATTTTTACAATTGCATGTCTATCGTTCGACGGGTATGCACAGAATGCTAATAATCAATCCGATATCGTGATACATGCATATGAAAATGATGCAAGGATTGTAACAGATAATGGGGAAGACGTACATATATATACCGATAATTCCTCAACGCAGAAAAAAACATCCACACGTCAGAAAAAAAGCACCTACAACAATGTCACTGTATACACAAATGATAATTATGGAAGGTCCACAACCTCTAAAAAGAATGTTGAATCATTAGCTGTCTACAAATTATTTGGAGAACAGTATAAACGTACCAAGGGATGCCAGTTAACTATTATTAATTCAAATAACCAATACAGACAATTGAAGGTTAATGGTCGGCCTGACATTGTAAAAGAGGTTATACGTCTTTTTGAGAGTGATAAGGACAAAGGATATAACGTAGTTGAGACTTATTCTGAAAATAAAGAAAACATAATAATTAATACTAATGGAGGAGCAACAATTGGCTTAAATGTATATTCCGATGATCGATGTGACATATTCCTAAGCTGGCAAGAATAAATTTCAAGCATTCCTGCTATCTGTAACTGATAAGAAGCTCCTAAAATTAACTATATAATAAAATCGCTATTGACTACTTAAAGTAGTGACAACTACTTAAATTGTTAGTCAATAGCGATTTGGCTTTATCTTATATCACAATATAACATAATTACATTTTATATCAATCATGGTTTCACCACAACAGAGAACATGACGGCTGAAAGAATAGCTGATTTTCTTGACCGTCTGTCGCTGAATATCCATAGGAACACATTTGTAGTGATTGACAACGCTTACGTGTATAGATGTAGGCTCATTAAAGACTTGCGTCCCATATGGGAGAAACGCGGGTTGTTCCTCTTCTTCCTTCTCCCATATAGTCCTTATCTTAATATAGCTGAGACTTTGTGGCGTATCCTTAAGTGCAAATGGATCCGACCTGTGGATTATGTCTCCACAGATTCCTTGCTTTATTCTGCCAATAGAGCTATGGCTGCACTTGGATCCGGTCTTGAAATAAATTTTGCCCATGTGGCTTAATATAAATTAATTTTTACGATTACTTATGAAAAAAAGCGTTATCTTTGCGCAATCATGAATAAACGTTACCTTACTCTTATGGTGGCTGCCGGCATGATTACGGCAGCCAAGGGCACTGACAAGAAGCCAAATGTAGTGCTGATAGTGGCCGACGA
>CAZXHO010000265.1:0-3784 GCA_964640365.1 uncultured Sangeribacter sp.
CACGCATCTCCTGATTGTTGAATAATTCTTCCAATTCAGAGTCCGAATAATGCTCAGGATGTTCCAGGGCTTCAAGAAGATGGTCTGTGGTATCTTTCATATCATTTAAAATTTTGACGTAATACATTTACAGCATGACGCAGATGTTTATAGACTGCTACTTCACTGATGCCGAGTTCTTCAGCAATTTCCTTGTATTTAAGGCGTGATCCGAAGCGAAGTTTCACAACACGTCGGCATTGTTCAGTAAGCTGATTACCTACTATGAAATTAAGTTTGGCTATATCCTCTTCGTCAGGCCACTCTTCATCTTCTATCTCATCAAGATCGAGGGCATAAAGTTGTGTAAGTCTGTTTCTAACCGAAAGATTGCGGATTTGATTCAGACAAGCATACCTGACTCCCTGTAGCAGATAAGAAGTAGTTATTTTAGAAGGTGGATCACTTATCAAAGAGGCAAAAACATCGTGCACAATGTCATGTGCCAGTTCCCGATCATGCATCAACCGGGTTGCAAGTGTAAGCATCAGCGTGTAGTTACTGCGGAAGATTTGTTCTATGTCATTTCTTGTCGTCATACAATTATATAAATCCCCACATAATGTTTTCCTAACCCTGAATATTATTTTTTTAATAGAAAAACCTATTTTTCAGATAATGCACAAACCTACGCGAAAATTTTGATATAAACTAATTTTCAAGATCTTCTTTTTATTCTTTCTTACATTAAATACAAAAGTAAGGACGCCTCCCTTTACCCGGCAAAATCGGGAAAAAGGAGGTGCCCTTATATGGAAAATCTACAGAGTTAAGTTACTATTGTAACCTCTATGATGAAGAAATTTGGATTAGAGGGTGGTGCGGTTACGGAATGGACAGCGCTGAAGAATGGGTCCATTTGAGGTCATCTCCCAGATATCTTTGAAATCAAGACCCTTGAAAGAGCTCTCTTTGTTGAAATATAAGTCGGAGACTGCGCATGGCTGTGTCTCCTGTAGTGATGGGTGCGGCTATCACACCGAGAATAGCAAGGATGCCACCGAAAGTACCGAGCCAGTTAACGCATACTTCATGTACGAGTATGCCCGCGTCCTGACCGACATGAAGTCGTGGACAGCTCCGGCGAAGATAGTGCCGAGCACAATCCAGAGGAAAGCGGCGGGCCCGTACATAACACCCATTATAGCTCCGAAAATAGGTCCGACACCGGCGATATTAAGAAACTGAATAAGATAAACTTTCCATGTAGGCATAGCCACATAGTCGATGCCGTCTGCCATGGTTGTGGCCGGTGTGGGGCGATTGCCATCGGTCTTAAAGACGCGTTCCACAAAACTGCCATAGATGAAGTAGCCCGCAATGAGGACTACCAAAGATATTAGAAAAGATGTCATGATGTAAATGGCGTTAGTTTGAACTACAAAAATGGTCTTTTTTGAGAAAACGCACGCTATTTTTGAAGCGACAAAATCGAATTAAGATGCGACAATTTTCAAGTTATTATACTTCAGAAGTTTACTCTTCCGAAATTGGATTCAAATCTTTAGCAGCGCTGCGATATTGTGAAGGTGACATATCGTATTGATCTTTGAAAGCGCGCTGGAGGGTGCGAGCTGTCCCGAACCCTAAACGGGCTGCAAGGTCGGAGATAGTTACAGAAAAGTCGCTTCCAAGCACTCTTCGGGCCTCCTCAAGTCGGTAGCCGTTGATATAATTTTTTACGCTCATTCCCTTCTCGTTTTTGATGAGTTGTCCAAGTGCATCGGAAGTAATACCGAGGAAATCCGCCAACTCCTTGCGTCCGAGAGCGGGGTTACAAAAGGGTCGCTCACCGAGCATATAGCGGTCAAGGCGTTCAATAGCAGGATGTTCCTCGTAATGTAGCTCGTTTACGGGCACAACTGAGCCTTTGGAGAGATCCTCCTCTCGGAGACGCTCCACGAGTATACGGTTTTTCTTTTTGATACCAAGGCTGTAGAGATAGGAAATTACGAGCATGAGTAGAAGAAGGATAATCACCGTTCCGAGGGCATATATGCGGATACGATGTGTTTTCTGTTGCTCATGGTCAATTTCGGAGCGATAGAGAACGGTGAGATCGTTGAGTCGGCTGTCAGTAATTACGTTTGAGAGGGAGTCGTGAAAAGCCACATACTCGGCAAAAGCCCTTGCACTCTGCTCGTGACTGCCTATCTTGCTAAGGACTCGTGCCTTCAGAAAAAGATCTTTGAGATAGAACCAAGGGAAGTCTTTGTGTGTGGAAAGAAGAGTATCGACATCGGCGATGGCACCGGCGCCGTCATTGTCGGCAGCACGCACTTGGCATCTCACCTCGAAAAGATGCTCATAAGCCCTTGGAGGTAAGTTGGGCAGCATCTGAACATTCGCACTATCCAGCAATTGTCGTGACTCACGGATATCACCCCGGGAGAAACAATCTTCGGCTCGGAAAGCCAAGGCAGTGACGGGGTAATGACGCGTTGAATCGCTCCAATTGTTGACGTCTTCATACTTCTCTACGAGGTAAGCAAACCGTCTCCCTGCCCGATTCATGGCGGCGGTATCGCCCAATTCGCGGGCAATGATCCAGAGCCATTCCTGAATACTTGAGGCGGTTCCGAAAGCCGATGCGGTCCGGCATGGATCCGCTATAAAGTCGGCAGCCGGGGCAAGCTCACGGAAAGCTTTTTCGGTTTGCGAGAGTTTGAAAAACATCTGTGCTCTTACACGTTTGGCAATAGCCATAGAGGTGGAATCGCGGTCTTGCTTCGCCTCCTCTTCCATCCTTACGGCAAGAGAATCGGCTTCTGAAAACCGACCCTCAGAAAAAAGTCGGTCAATAAGAATGTTCAGAGCAGCGAAATAGTAAGGATTGCGACTTTCTTGGCGCATAGAGTCGATCACAGCTGTAATGACCGGGGTGATGTTTTCTTTCGGGTGGTTATTGTAAAGGTCCTGTACATAGAGCACTTGCCGGAGTGTGCGACCATCATCGGAAGTCTTTGAGGGAGTAGCGTTGCGACACCCTTCTCCGAGCAGCACAGCAACTCCGAACACAGCCACCGCCACAATAAATGTGTGGAAGCGCTCCCGATGATGAAACCTAAACCAATTCTTCATGCCGGCTGTACATTAAATTGATTCAACACTTTGACTTTGTTATACCCTCTCCGATTGTTGTTATTTAAATCGCATACTTTTCCGGACAGAGCAATTTCAGTCAAAATTATATATTGTTAAAATATTTTCAATATTTATGCAAATTATCTATCATACGAATAGAAGAGAATCTCCAAGATCTTTCCGAAGTTTCACGTATCCGGACAAACGAAAATAACCCATAACAGCTAAAATCTATTGAAATTCGGCTCTGTTTATAGGTCTCATTCGAGCCGGACGGCAACCAAGGTTACCTTTAATTTTTACTGACCGGTTATTTATGATAAACGTTACTCAACTGCAAAGTTAGTGAAAATATCTGAAATCAAAATTATGTATTGTTGTAAATTTTGGTTGCAGTTTGCTGATTAAAGGGAGTTTGAATCCATGTGAATCTCCGTAAGTTCTTTGATGCTTGATGCTTCTGATAATTCTAAGATAGTAAACCGGTCTTTGTATTTTTCAACTCGCCATAAATTACGGAGAGTCAACTATATAAATTTTTATGATATATTAAAAGTTTAAAAATCAATAATCTAAGTCAATTATAATTATCTCTGATAATTTAGAAATAATAAAAAATGTAAAGTATACTTGTCTATTTGTAAAATATTATATACTTTTG
>CAZXHO010000266.1:0-3781 GCA_964640365.1 uncultured Sangeribacter sp.
TACTTCATTCATATTTGATTCTCTTGTCTTTTTTCAATAAGATAAAAAAAGTATAAACCCAAATTTTCGTACCCCCTCAAAAGTTTTATCAAACTTCTGAGGGGCACTTTATTTCTACCTATCTAATTTATATAAGTAGATTACGTTTCATGACAAGAATTAATTAACTTTGCAATATTATTAATCTATCTACTGTATTTATCATGTACTCTAACAACAATAACTTAAACGTAACTCCTAAACTAATAAAGGGAGCTTTATGGGGAGCAGCCGCTATCTTATTTGTAATCATAGCTATGGCATTTATTCGCCCTTGGTATAATGTATGGTCGCAGGAAATGGAGGGAAAGGCGGAGTTCGCCAAAGCAGAACAGAACCGAAAGATTAAAATTGAGGAAGCCAAGGCAAATCTTGAGGCTGAAAAACTTAATGCTCAGGCTGAAATCGAGAGGGCTAAAGGAGCTGCTGAGGCAATCCGAATTGAAAACGGCAGCCTGACACCGACATATATTCAATATCTTTGGGTGCGCCAGCAATCAGATTTAAATGACAAGACTGTTATATATGTGCCTACAGAGACAAATCTTCCTATTCTTGAATCTACCAGAATGCTCGTAAACGAGACTCAAAAATAATATAAAAGATATGTCTCAACAGCATCAATACAAAGGTCTCACTAATGAGGAGGTGTTGGAGAGCCGTCTAAAACATGGCTCTAATTTGCTCACACCTCCGGACAAAGATCCACTGTGGAAACGTTTTCTCGAAAAGTTTAGAGACCCATTGATAATAATCCTAATGATTGCCGGTGTGCTCTCAATAGGAATTTCATGTTATGAGTATTGGGGGTTGAAAGAGGGACCCGGGGTATTTTTTGAGCCTGTGGGTATCTTTATTGCCATTATACTCGCTACAGGACTTGCCTTCATTTTTGAATTGAAAGCTGATAAGGAATTTGAGTTACTCAATAAAGTGAATGATGATGAGCCAGTTCAGGTAATCCGTAATGGCAATGCTCTTCAGATTCCAAAAAAAGAGGTGGTTGTCGGCGATATTGTAATTTTAAACACCGGAGAAGAGATCCCGGCAGATGGTGAACTTCTTGAGGCAGTGATGCTGAATATAGACGAATCTACACTTACAGGAGAACCCATTTGCCATAAAACCACAGATCCTGCACAATTTGATAAAGATGCAACCTTCCCGAGTAACCATGCCATGCGTGGCACAAAAATCATGGAGGGACACGGCATCATGAAGGTACTGGCTGTAGGTGACCAAACCGAAAATGGAAAAGTATTTGAAGCTGCCCAGATTGATGATAGCGTCAAGACTCCGCTCAACGAACAGCTTGATGGTCTTGGAGAACTTATTACAAGGGTATCCTATGTCATTGCCGCTATTATTGTCGTTGGCCGCATCGTAATGTACTTTATCAACGTACCGATTATTGATTGGATTTTATTTACAGCTTATTTTCTCCAGTCGCTGATGGTGGCAGTCACACTGGTAGTAGTAGCAGTGCCGGAAGGCTTACCAATGGCTGTGACGCTATCGCTTGCCTACTCGATGCGACGCATGCTCAAGACCAATAATCTTGTGCGAAAGGTGCACGCATGTGAGACTATGGGAGCCACCACAGTCATATGCACCGATAAAACCGGAACCCTGACACAGAACCAGATGCAGGTTTATAAAACCAATTTTTTTGGTAATCCGTCTGATGAAATCCTATGTGAAGGTATAGCCGTTAATTCAACTGCTCAACTTGATCTGTCGGGCGATAAAACCCAGGTGCTCGGCAACCCCACGGAAGGTGCCCTACTTTTATGGCTTAGGGAAAGAGGGGTAAATTATCTCGACATAAAGGATAAAACTACCCGTATTGAAGAATTGCCCTTCTCAACTGAGCGTAAGTATATGGCAACAGTTATAGAGTCGGCGAACGGGAAGAAAATTATTTATGTAAAAGGTGCTCCCGAAATAATATTCGGCATGTGTAGAGACACAGTCGGAGTAACAAAGAAAGAGATTGATGCGCAACTACTGGAATATCAAAACCAGGCGATGCGTACTCTTGGATTTGCCTATCAGGAACTCAATGACGGCGATAAAACCATCGAAAACAATAAGGTTGTAGCAGATAATCTTGTATTCCTCGGAATTGTAGCAATCTCCGACCCTGTACGTGCTGATGTTCCGGATGCGGTTAAGGAAGTTATTGATGCAGGTATAAAAGTTAAGATTGTAACCGGAGATACTCCCGGTACGGCAAAAGAAATTGGACGTCAGATCGGACTTTGGAACGATATAACCGACAGTGACAAGAATATTATAACAGGGACCGAATTTGCTGAACTATCCAATCAGGAACTCAAAAAACGTGTAGGCGATCTAAAAATTATTGCCCGCGCTCGTCCAATGGATAAAAAGAGACTGGTGGAAGCATTACAGGCCAACAATGAGGTTGTGGCTGTTACCGGCGATGGAACAAATGATGCTCCGGCACTGAAAACAGCCCATGTGGGACTTTCAATGGGAGATGGCACATCAGTAGCAAAAGAGGCTTCAGACATTACCATAATCGACAATTCTTTCACATCAATCGGACGTGCCGTAATGTGGGGGAGGTCATTATTCCGTAATATTCAACGGTTCATCCTTTTCCAGATGACAGTAAATGTAGCAGCTTGTTTAATCGTACTTTTCGGTGCTTTCATGGGAATGCAGTCACCCTTGACCGTCACTCAGATGTTATGGGTCAACCTCATTATGGATACATTTGCAGCCATGGCATTGGCATCCCTTCCGCCCTCGATGTCGGTAATGAAGGATAAACCTCGCTCGCGCAAAGCATTCATCATAAATAAATCCATGTGGCAGTCCATAATTGTAGTAGGTGGAATTTTCTTCCTTATACTTCTCGGACTTTTATATTATTTCCAACACACCTTCATTACAAGCCTCACCGAGATTGGTAAACTACCAATAGGACCCGATACAGGACTAAGCGAATATGAGCTTTCACTCTTCTTCACTTTCTTCGTTTTTCTTCAGTTCTGGAACATGTTCAATGCCCGTGCTTTCGGCACAGGCCGATCGGCATTTCATTTCAAAGGTTGTCAAGGCTTCGTTTTGATTGCCATTCTAATATTATTCGGTCAGATTGCCATAGTATCAATCGGTGGAGAATTTTTCAATGTTGTACCATTGAAATTAATCGACTGGGTAATCATCATTTCTTCCACCTCCCTTGTGCTCTGGATAGGCGAAATAATCCGCCTCTTCAAAAATAAATTTAATCAATGATGACGCTTCATAATTTCCAGGTGATGCCTCAACATTGATTAAATTCATTGTTTGCCAGTTGAACCTACGTGGACTACCTCGTTCGATAGACAAACACATATCTCCGACTATGGATTCCCGGTAAGATGGGAGAAAGAACCTTTATGGAAATGAAAGTAATACGAAAAATATTATATACATTTTGTGCTGTAATTACATTGTGCTTCGCATCTTGTTCCAATTCTTCTTCGACACTCCAAAGGCAGGTCAATGAAGCCGAACAATTGATGCAAACACATGTCGACAGCGCTATGGCTATTTTGGAGAGCATTGACCCGTCGTATCTCAAAGTCGATTATATTCAAGCCAAATACCATTACCTGCGGGCTTTTGGCCATATGCGTCAGAACCGCTCAATGATAGGCGACTCGTTAATCTCGTTTGCCCATAACTACTATAGCGGAAAAGATATGGTCAGAGGCATCCGAAGCGG
>CAZXHO010000267.1:0-3768 GCA_964640365.1 uncultured Sangeribacter sp.
AGCCTCTCTAAAACTTGTAATATCCTAATTATCAGAATATATAAAATAGTATCCAAAGGTAACAGAATATAATAATAGTGGTTCTGTTCTGGGCACAAAATAAACCCCTTAACTCATTATAGTTGAGGGGTTTTTAATTTCTCGGGTATAAACAGGGTATAAATAAACTACAATACCCACCGTTTTCAACCTCCACATGGCACTAAAAATGGGCATCCCTTTATCAGAGATACCCACCGCTATACAATTTTATAAACGTTCCTTTCAGTTCTGCATATTTTTATCTATAATCAGTTTCAAGATAGAATAAAGTTTACTTGCATCTTCATCATCATAAATCATACAGGTAAAATTGGGATTCGCAAAATCATCCAATACTATGTTAAACTTGTATCTATTATTTTCTTTAACTGTGGTTGTTGAAGCGGTATTTGCACCTGCAAGTGCTCCAACTCCACCGAACATTAACCCACCAACTGCACCCCTACTTATCATACTTGAAGTTGATGTTGTTGTCCTATAAGAAGACATATCATTTATGTTGAAATCAATAATTTCCTTAAATTGAATCTGATACCCATGTATAACGACCACTTCGGGTTGTGGAAATACTAAAATAATTGATTCGATACTATTTTTCCCAATTTTCAACGAATAATCTCCATGATTCTCTTTTAGGCTATTAATGCATTTCTCCAATCTTTTTTCTTCAAACTCATTCATATTTGAATTGTTAATCACGGCTACCATCCCTATTACAAAAAAGCCAACCAACAATGTTGCGATAATACCCGCTCCCGACTTTGCCATTATAATAGTTAACAATATAAAAATGACAATCCCAATTATAAGGTTTCGCGTATTACTTTTAACTACTCCGTTTTGTTTATCTTTAAATATTTCAATTTTCTGCATCTTGATAAATTTATTGCTGAGCCTTAATATTGCCGTTTTCAGTCATTACTACTATAATAAAAAGCAATGTAGCCAGATTATTAAAGATGTTTAAGAGCCTCGTTATATCCATCAGTATTGACCTTAAATCTATATTTGCTTGGTGAATATTGGTCATAACTAATGCTAAATGTCACATCACCTCCTTCGCTAAAAATATCATTTAGAATATCCTTGGATTTGTCGGATAAATCAAGAGGGTACAAGTTCCCTTCTGAACCATCATTGTAAAAAAGCATCATGGGGTATTCTTTCCCTTTGCCATCTTTTATGGTAACTTTGTAAGGTGCATCGTTATCTTTCGCTTCATAAGACCCATATTCAAGCAATCTAATGCAAATGGTATTTTTTAACACAAAAATAATTGCTGAAAGTTTTGAATTTGAAGTTGCCGAATTACTGAAATCGCCATGACCTATCAGAGATAAGTATTTATTATCTGTCTTTTCACCGAATTTATCTGTGGTGGTATTAAGTTCCCATCTTCCTGTATTAGTGGGGACTGGGAGATTCACAGGCTTTTCTTCAAATTTGTCATTGATATTTCGTCCCGTATTGTTAATGTAAGAAACGGCTCGATATACCATAGCATTGTCGTAGTCTAATTTTTCATATATCTCACCTTGTCTCTTTTTTTCCCATGTCTCTTTGTCCTGATATATACTGTCCGCTGCAAGCGGATATACAGCATCATAAACGTTGCCATTGGACTTCAGATAGATATATTCCACCTTGCTTGATACTTCATTCCCAAAACCATTCTTTGCTACAATATTAGCATGAAGAATAGTGAGTGAATCACTTGTATACATCGGTTGGATGTCATTTAGTTTCATGCTTGTAGGGTCATTAACCCATTCAGCCATAGTCTTGGAAAACTGAGTCTCCGCTTCTTTGCGTGTTTTATCTTCTTTTGAACACGCACAAAATACTACTATAAGTAGCAAGATAGGTAATATCTTCTTGAACATAATCAGAAGTACTATTTGGTTGTGTTGCAATATTGCCGTTCTTAGTTATTGCCACCACAAAAAAATAGTGGTGGGCTTTTGCGTTCATATAACTTAGAGGTACTGGCTTACCCAACGGATATATAAACACTAAGCCCACCAACAACCATACCCGACAGGGTATGGCATATCACTGGGCGTTTAGTGCTCATTGCCTTTATCCGTTTGAAAAGTGCCAGTTTTCTAAGTTAAGACAATAGCATTAAACGCTATTCGTTCTAAATATGAAGCGGACACAGACTCTGCCATATCCGCTTGCAAAATTAGTAAAATATCTCAAATAAGAATCATATCAGGCTGACTTTATTTGCACATAGCCTAATTATTACTTCCTATCGGTAATATCTGACCGCCTCGGCTATCTTCTTATCAAGTTCGGTGATTATATCGCTTTTGACAGTAAACCCCTCCCTCAACTGACAGGCATCCTTTACCGCAAGTTTTAAATCGTGCGCTTGCTTCGGTGATAGGTTGCCACATCTTTTAGCCTCGGCAATCTGATTCATCATTTCAATTTCACCTCCAACATCACCAATCAGAGCCAATAATGCCATACGATATAATTGTTGTTTAGTCTTAACGGCATTGAAGTTGAAAGCCACATCATTAATCTTACTTATGGCTCGGCAAGAATCGCGCCATCGCTTCAAGAGGTTCATATAAAAGACCTCATCATAAAGCATAGCACCTGTCACTCTCTCAACTTTGAAAGTCGTGCCTAAACGCCCTGTATAGCGGTGTTCATACTTCAACACATGGCTTTTACTGAATAGTTCGGGAATCTCCACACCTTTACTGCGCTGCTCCTTTATTTTATCATAGAAGCATAGTCTCTCATCGCGTTTCTTATAGTTGAGCGAATCGGGTTCTACTAATCTGTGTGCGTATGGTAGCACTCCCAAATGATTCAGATAGACAGATACAGGGTGTCGGGTGATAATGTTCTCTGCGACATCAAGCCGATTGATGCTTGCCTTTTCCATCTGGAGGTGTAATTCATCGGATAACTTTTCAATCGCGTGTTGAACATCTCTGCGCCCCATACTCTTGAAGTTATCGCCCATAAACCACTTGCAGAGTGAGCCATCTTTAACTCTTATTTGCCAATGTGTCATTGATACACTATAATTGCCAAGAGTACCTGAAACCACTATATTGCCATTATAGTTATGCTCGCCGATCCTGTCAAGGTAAGGGGTGACTTCTGCTAAGAAGTCAACACCCTCCACCTCGGCTTGGGTAAGACTGAAATTTACAGTATCTAACATCATAATTACTGAATCGGTAATTTGTGACAACTTACTATAAAATCAGTCCGCATTGGTAGGCTTAGCCTGTTCTCTAAGGCGTTCAATATCCTCATCTAACTCACCATCGCAGAAGCATATAAAAAGCGATGTTTTATTGCGCTGATAGCCTCTGGCGATAAATATTTCCATCTGTGAAAAATCTTCACTGAATAGAAATAGAAGCGCATCCTCGGTATGGTCTATATCTCCATATCCTTTGTGCGGATTCTCCATGTTAAGATATATTCCGCTTAAATGATTCCCTTTGGGAGAGGTCAACACTTTATCGGGCTTTCTTTCTGATTTTGCTTTGATATGGCTTGGCACTTCTTCGTACAGTTTAAGACGCTTTATTTTGTCTTTCTGTCTCGCTTGCGCCCATTCCTCAAACATGTCATAACTCAGAGTTGAGGCTATGCAATCCCATCGTGAGGCAGTTCTATGTGAGAAGTGCTTCATTACATAGAGGTCGGTCAGTATCATACGGCTCGCCCTTTCCCCATAAGGATTTTGTT
>CAZXHO010000268.1:0-3759 GCA_964640365.1 uncultured Sangeribacter sp.
AGAGACCGTAAGCTCTCTCTCATGTAAATGTTCCCCAAGCACCTGAGCTATTGATTTATCTTCCGTAGCAACAATATCCTGAGTAAAAATTTGGTTAAGATTGCTATGGTAGCGATTCATATTGAATCTAAGCATCTCCACGCCGGAATCAATACCTGTGAGTGTGATTTTAGTCACCAGATTAGAAGTATCGATGGTAATTTTAACAAATTCCGGAAGTTGCGCTTCAAAATGTTTTATAACTTTTGAGAGTTCCTGGCGGGTATAGCCGTATAAGACTACATGACGGGTCTCGGTATGGAGACCTTTAGCCTGTGACTTCTCAGATGTATCTTTTTTAGTGTTCATATTAACTCGGTCACACAATTACTCTTGAATAAGGAGGCAAGGAAATATCACAGAATTGATTAGATAGATACTTGAAATATCCGGCAGCTGCCACCATTGCGGCATTGTCAGTAGTAAAGACCCTTTCAGGTATCCATGCTTTCAGATTACGTTTCTTACAAAAATTAGCGACAGCTTCCCTTACCCCAGAATTTGCTGATACACCACCGCCAATTGCTATATCTTTGACTTCTTTAAGTTGTGGCGCTTTGCTAAGTTTGTCGATTAGAATTTCAATTATGGTGGACTGCAGTGATGCGGCGAGATCTGCAAGATTGTTTTGAATGAAATCAGGATTGCTCTTCAATCCATCGCGAACGGTGTAAAGGAATGAAGTCTTGAGCCCGCTGAATGAATAATCCAACCCCGGGATATGAGGTTTACTGAATTTAAAGGCATCAGGATTTCCTTGGGCAGCAAGACGGTCGATATGCGGACCTCCCGGATAGGGGAGTCCCATTATTTTGGCACACTTATCAAATGCTTCTCCTGCAGCATCATCTATTGTCTTTCCAATTATCTCCATGTCATATGGGCTTTTCACCATTACAATCTGTGAATTGCCACCCGACACAAGAAGGCAAAGAAATGGAAAATCAGGTACCTGATCGGTTGCCTCTTTTTTGATGAAATGAGACAAAACATGAGCATGAAGATGATTGACATCAATAAGCGGAATATTAAGTCCTATGGCCATCCCTTTTGCAAAAGAAGTGCCCACAAGAAGCGACCCCAATAAGCCGGGCCCCCGGGTAAAAGCGATTGCAGAAAGATCAGATTTGACGATGCCTGCCTGTCTTAAAGCTTCACTGACAACGGGAACTATATTCTGCTGGTGAGCACGAGATGCAAGTTCCGGAACAACTCCGCCATAAGCTTCATGCACCTTTTGACTTGCAATGACATTGCTTTTCAGGCAACCATCGCAAATCACTGCAGCTGAAGTATCATCGCAAGAAGATTCTATGCCAAGGATATAAACACTCATATTTTACCTACCTTTTAGTCTACAAAGATAGTCTATTTAGTTGGATTGACAAAATCAGTATTTGAATATTGAAATTTAATGAATGTTGTTTGATTATTTTTAATTATTTTTGCACATTATTTTTTGTACTATGCCCTCAGCTGCTGCATACGGGAGAATATGAAAGTGCTTAAAAATATCTATAGAGTGGCACGAAGCCTGTTGTTTTCGGTGATTATTTTCGTTGCCGCGATCTACCTCATACTTTATATCCTATTGTCTGTTCCCGGGGTGCAGAATAAGATAAAAATGATTGCCACAAGGGAAGCTTCTGCTTTTCTTGGTGGAGAAGTTAGCATCCAGAATTTAACCATTCGTCCATTTAATGAAGTGATAATAAGTGGATTGGAAGTAAAAACTCCGAAAGGTGAAAAGTGTCTTGGAGTTGAGACTCTCGGTGCCGGGATAAGCCTTATCAAACTTTTGAAAGGTGGTGAAATTGAATTTTCTTATGGAGAAATTATAGGCCTTGATGCAAGAATCTGGCAGGTAGCGTCGGATTCAACCTTGAACATTCAATTTATTATCGATGCCTTCAAACCGAAAGATAAAAATAAACCCCCTACAAAATTTAATCTCAATCTCAGAAACGTAGTATTGAGAAGGTGTGCTGTTTCTTATGATAAGAAATGGATTCCATCTGAAGGATTGTTTGATAAAATAGATTTTAACCATCTAAGACTGACTGATCTCAAAGCTGATATAGCTTTCCCACAAATTAAAAATGATGATTTCATAATTGATCTGCGTCGGCTTTCATTCGAAGAGTTCGGAGGTCTCAATGTCGAAAAATTAGCCTTTAAAGCTCATATAACCACGAGAGAAATAGCAATCAGTGATTTTATATTGGAACTTCCATTTTCTAAAATTGCACCGTCAGATTTTACATTGGAATTCAATGGCTTTGCAGAAATTCCGCAAGCACTTTCGAGAGGAAAACATAGCTTGCAATTTTTGAATAATCAGATATCTTTGTCGGATTTAAGCTGTTTTATTCCCCAATTGCGCAGATATCCTCAGGCATTTATCTTTAATGCCGATTTGGAAGGTAACACTTCAGATTTGAGAGTAAATAAATTTAATCTTTCGAGTAGAGAAGATTTTGTACTCAGCCTTACAGGAGATGTTAAAGGATTGATTAAGGGAGAGAGCCCTGAGTTTTCAGCCGAAGATCTCCGATTAAAATTATCTAACTACAGCCTAAGTGAATTGAAAGGTTGGATTCCGGGATTATCTCCGGAAGCAGGTCAAATTCTTACTAACCTCGGAAGTTTCGAAATGTCTGTAACAGGTCAGGGTGTCGTTAAATCCGGAGATTATGAACTGGATTGTGAAGTGTCAAGTGACTGTGGAGATATTTATATTTCAGGAAAAACTTCCGGTCTAAGAAATGGAGAAGGATCATTTACTGCTGAGGTATCCACAGAGAGCTTTGATGTATATAGTTTGCTTGGTAAGGGAAAAATTGGAGAGATGGAGGCTTCGATCACTGCTTCCGGCTCCCTTCATGGAAAAGATATAGATGGTGAGGCTGACTGTTATATACCTAAGATTGAATTTGGAAACCAAGTGTTGGGGGGTATTTCTGCATCTGTCATTAAGACGGGGAATGATATTTCAGGCAATGTGAAATCCGATAATGCTATTGCGCAATTGGAAACAGAATGTGAACTGCACCTCGAAGGTTTTAATTCCAGCTTAATGGCGACCGGTGAAATAGAAAGTTTTAGTCCATATCTGTCCGGACTCACTGATAAATATGAAGGCTATGTGGCAAAAGGGAATTTTAAAACAGAATTATATGGTAATTCAGTGGATAATGTAACAGGAGAAATTTCTCTTGCCAATCTTGTTTTTGGTGAATCAGGTAAAAAGAATCTTCATCTTGATGATCTTACAATAAAAAGTGAAATAACCGATGATGCACGTCAGGTAACTTTAAAAAGCGATTGGTTGGAAGGAGATATAACCGGTAATTTCAAGGTTTCTGAACTGCCTGCTGAATTAATAGGTATGGCATCTGCCGTGTTCCCAAGTCTTGTGATGCCTCCTAAAATGAAAATAGAGGAACTTCAATCGGACATGGAGTTTTCTTTTTTAGTAAAGGCGGACAATTCTTTGACAGAATTTTTCAATCTTCCGGTGCGCTTACTTGTGCCGATAGCAATTGACGGATCTGTTAATGGTAGCCACAATACGGCATCACTCGAAATAGACGTACCATATTTACAACAAGGCAAAAATAAACTTCTGCGTGACAACAGGGTCAAACTTGATATTGATGGCATCAAAAAGAATATGAATTTGGATGTTGCCACCACTTTTCCGGTAAAACGAGGAGAAAT
>CAZXHO010000269.1:0-3736 GCA_964640365.1 uncultured Sangeribacter sp.
AGTGGCCGGTAGGCTGTGTGAGTTCGAGTCTCATCTTGGACACTGTATGAAGTGATGAAACAATTGTTTCATCACTTCATTTATTTTTATCCAATTGTTTTTCATAGGTTTTGGCTCATTTAGATTTCATTTATTTTAGGCGAATTTATTATGAGATAAGAGGCTCGGCTTTCTTTCGTAGTTGCCGATAAACAAATAAAAATCGTCTGGTTATCAGACTTATGTACCAAAGAACATTCCGTTTTTGGGACACTCCGATAAACAGACGATTTTTATAAATGATTAAATCGGATTATTCTTCTGAAGAGGAGCCGAGAGGCTGATATTCCATAATCGGTTTCTCATCTCCTTCCTTATATACCACTTTTATAGTTCCGCCAATCTGACCTTCGGCATTAAGCTTTAACATCATTTCAGCTAACTCATCTTCGAGATATTTTTGAATTGCACGTTTAAGTGGTCGCGCACCAAAATTTTTATCATATCCCTTCGTGGCAATAAACTCTTTGGCTTCTTTGGAGAGATCGAGTTTAAATCCAAGTTTCTCTATTCTTGAATAGAAGTCTTTAAGTTCGATATCAATAATCTTAAAGATTGCTTCTTTATCAAGTTGATCAAACATAATGATATCATCTACCCTATTCAGGAATTCCGGAGAGAATGCCCTGTTAAGAGCCTTCGAAATAACGCCGTGTGCTTGTTCTTTTGAAACAGTTTCAGTGTTGAATCCAATACCGCTTCCAAAATCCTTCAATTGTCTTGATCCGACGTTACTTGTCATTATGAGGATTGTATTTTTAAAGTCAATCCTTCTCCCAAGGGAATCTGTCAAACGCCCCTCATCCATCACCTGTAGAAGCAGGTTGAAAACGTCCGGATGTGCTTTTTCAATCTCATCAAGCAGCACTACAGAATAAGGATGGCGACGTACTTTCTCAGTCAACTGACCACCTTCTTCATATCCTACATATCCCGGAGGTGCTCCGACAAGTCTTGACACAGTGAATTTTTCCATATATTCACTCATATCAACTCTGATGAGCGCATCTTTTGAATCAAACAGATATTCAGCTATCTTTTTGGCAAGGTGGGTCTTACCTACCCCCGTCGGACCAAGGAACATGAATGTACCAATAGGTTTCTCCGGGTCTTTAAGCCCTATTCTGTTGCGTTGGATAGCCTTGACAACTTTTTTAATTGCCTCATCCTGTCCAATCACTGCTCCCTCAAGAGACTCTCCCATTTTTAGAAGTCGGGTTCCTTCTGCCTGAGCAATACGCTGTGTAGGCACGCCGGTCATCATTGCAACAACTTCAGCTACCTTTTCATCATCTACCGTCTGTCTTTCGGTATCAAGACGTTTTTCCCATCTTTCTTTAGCCTCTTCGAGCTCAGCTTTCTTCTTAGTTTCCTTGTCACGAAGAGAAGCTGCAAGTTCAAAGTTCTGGGAGTGAGCAGCTTCAAGTTTCTCCTGAGTTGTTTGATCCACTTCTTTCTCAAGCCGTTCTATTTCCTCCGGAACAATGATATTGGTAATATGTACCCTTGAGCCGGCTTCATCGAGAGCATCAAGAGCCTTGTCTGGGAAATTTCTGTCGCTAACGTATCTCTGAGTCAGATCTACACACGCCTGAAGCGCTTCGTCAGTATAATTGACATTATGATGTGATTCATATTTATCCTTAACCTGACGAAGGATCTCAAGAGTTTCTTCGGGAGTGGTAGGTTCTACCATGACCTTTTGGAAACGTCTTTCGAGTGCACCATCCTTTTCAATATTCTGACGGTATTCATCGAGAGTAGTGGCACCGATGCATTGGATTTCGCCTCTCGCAAGAGCGGGTTTAAGCATATTGGCTGCATCCATTGAACCCGGAGCTCCTCCTGCTCCAACAATTGTGTGGATCTCATCGATAAATAGAATTATATCAGGATTTTTTGACAATTCATCAAGCACCGCTTTAATTCTTTCTTCGAATTGACCACGATATTTTGTGCCTGCCACCATTCCCGCCATATCGAGACCAATGACTCGCTTGTCAAATAAAACCCTTGATACCTTCCTTTGATTTATGCGAAGGGCAAGTCCCTCCACTATTGCGGACTTTCCGACACCAGGCTCTCCAATTAGAACAGGATTATTCTTCTTGCGACGTGAGAGGATCTGAGCGAGACGTTCTATTTCGTTTTCTCTACCAACAACAGGATCCAATCTGCCTTCTGCAGCAGCTTTGGTCATGTCGTAGCCAAATTTGTCAAGAGCCGGAGTATCATTTCCGGTTTTTCCTTGATTGGCTTTGCGAGCGCCTTTCGGAGAAGAAGATTCCTTTGGTTTGTCATTTCCTTTAAATGGAGAAAATTCTTCATCCTCTTCTTCATCTTCATAATCTTTACCCGCTGAAGGAGTCTGCGCATCAGATAGATTTTGGATAGAAATGTCAAAGTCGAGATATTTATTCTTAAGTTCCCTTAAAAATTCGCTATCCATAGAGCGCTGATCATGTATGAGTGCCAACAAGATATGTTCTCCTGAAATAACATGTGCATTCATTTTACGAGCTTCGGATGTAGCAAGCTGAAGATGCCGGATTGCAGACAACGAAATTTTAAACTGCTGTTCAAAAAGTGTTGTAGTCTCCATCGGAGGTTGAGCTCCGGCAAGAAACTCTTCAAGCTCCTTGGTCATTTCATCCACAGGTACTTGAAGCTGTTTCAGAATCTTGAACGCATAGCCGTCTTGGTTACGCAATGCACCGAGAACGAAGTGCTCGCTCTGAATTGCACTTGAACTGAAATTTTTTGCCTCGGCGTATGCAAGTTCAAGAATTGGTCTGAATTGTTTTGAAAAATCGTTTTTCATCCCAAATTATATAATGTGTCTTAATTTATATTTCAATAATAATTCACTGATTTTAAAAAAATTGATTGTAAATCATATCCAAATAATCTTATTTTCAAACTAAAAGTGAAAAATGGTGTGAAAGACATGATTCCTATTTATAAAACAAATTTTTACCAATAAGTTGCAAATCTCGTGCCAAATTTTATCTTATGGTTTTGATGAACTATTTTTTGACGGGTTTATAAACAGAAAGAAAGGAAAGAAGACATAACGTAAAATTATTATAATAATCTTACAGGTATAGTTTAATCAGCTTATTCTTGATTGTATTCTACGAAACGGCGGAAATTCCAACATATTGTGTTGTCATTTCTGACACTTTCCTATAATTTATTACTAAAGAAAAGCCATTCCAAAAATATCTCTCGATGGAAGATTAGGAAAGATTTATGAGCAAAGTGCCAATAATAATCTTTTAAAATAATATATAAAATGACAATAAAAACTAAAGAATGATTTATCTTGTTGGTTTGAATAAAATTTTGTAACTTTGCTCCTTGGAAAGAGCGGTTGTAACGCTTGATGAGGCTTCCCATCCGAAGTCTTTACCAGAATAACTGAAGAAATACTTGAAATGCAAGGAGACGACAAAATTATTCCGATTAATATTGAATCGGAAATGAAGAGCGCCTATATCGACTACTCTATGTCGGTAATAGTGTCGCGAGCCCTGCCCGATGTAAGAGACGGATTTAAGCCGGTGCACCGAAGAGTGCTATTCGGCATGAACGAATTAGGTAATTTTTATACTGGAGACACCAAGAAGTCAGCACGTATCGTTGGTGAGGTTATGGGTAAGTATCACCCTCACGGTGATTCTTCTATCTACTTCAC
>CAZXHO010000270.1:0-3710 GCA_964640365.1 uncultured Sangeribacter sp.
AACTATGGGATGGAAACCGGATTCTTCCGCTTTGCCAACAAAGAAAAGAACCCGGAAGAGGTATACACCACATCTCTTATTTCAGTAGGATTTACTTCCTTACTGTTTATATTGTTGCTGACGGTTTTCCTGAAACCGGTTTCCAAGATTCTGACTTTACCCAACCATTCATTTTATGTATGGATAATGGGTGTGACGGTAGCGATAGATGCCTTTACCAATCTTCCTTTCGCCTATTTGAGGTATAAGAACAAGGCGTGGTGTTTTGCAGGCATAAAGCTACTCAACGTTGCATTCAATATAGGGCTTAATCTTTTCTTCCTGTTGCTTTGTCCGCGGCTTATGCGTAGTTGTCCCGGATTGATAAGCTGGTTTTATGAGCCACTTGGAGGCACGGCTTTTGGCATAGGGTGGATATTTATTGCAAATATCATATCCACTTTATTAGTGTTTATCTGTCTGCTTCCTGAGATATTGGGCAGAAAATATGTGTTTTTGTGGGATCTTCTCAAAAAGATGCTATCCTACAGCTGGCCGTTACTTATACTTGGAGTGGCGGGAATACTGAGTCAGAATATGGGTCAGCTTGTGATACCGTATCTTTTTCCGGGTCAGGAAACAGCTGCACGTTCGATGGTGGGTATATATGGAGCCAATATGAAAATCGCTATTGTGATGGTCATGTTCACCCAGGCATTCCGGTATGCTTACGAACCGTTTATTTTCGCACAGGCAAAAGGAGCGGGAGAAGATAAGACCACAGCCTATTGTGATGCGATGAAGTATTTCATAATATTCGGATTGCTTATCTTTCTCGGAGTTATGTTCTATCTTCCCGTGCTCAGATATTTCATATCTCCTCAATATTGGAGCGGTTTGAGGGTCGTACCGATAATGATGATGGCAGAACTGTGTTTCGGAGTGTTTTTTAACCTGTCGCTATGGTATAAATTAACCGACCGTACCCAATGGGGCATGTATTTCTCTTTATTATGCTTTTTAGTTATGCTTGGACTTAACCTCTGGCTCGTTCCAGCCATAGGTATTCCCAATGGCTACATGGGTTCAGCTTGGGCAGCACTCATAAGTTATTTCCTCGTAATGGTATTGAGCTATTTTGCCGGTAAAAAATATTATCCGTTACACTATCCATTGAAACGAATATTCTGTTATGTGGTAGCAGCCGGAGTGCTATATGTCGGAGGTATGCTAATGGAAAATATGTTTTCACAATGGGTCATGTACGTTCTCCGCACCATATTGCTAATACTCTACATCGGCATAATAGCTCGATTTGAAGACGTACCCGTCCTATCCAAAATAGTCAGAAAATTCACCTAATTCCTTTTGAATCCTACCAATAGACGAATTTAATAATTAGTAAATTTATACGATTCCTACACCCGACATTCACAAGGTTTCTTTGTACAAAGACTAAACAAAATTATATTATGATAAAAAAATTAGATTTTATAATTGCATCTTTGATACTGAATGTATCAATTCCATGCATAGCAAAAGAGTCACCTGAAGAAGCCATAAATTTTTCTGCTGAAAAATCAATATTAGACTCAATAACGGTTTCCGGACATTTCACGAATATCGCGGACGGGATTCCTCGCACCTTCATGATAAACGAATGTGATATATCAAACCAAAGTGTGAGGGAAATGTGTGAACTTGACAGTAATGGCTCTTTCTGCAAAAAGATTCCTTTTTCATATCCACATACCTTTACCGTTAACTATAATATAAGGAACTTTATAAATGCATTCGCAGCTCCGGGAGATTCGATATATATGGAAATAGATGCTTCCACCTCTCCGGTTTCAGTATCATTTTCAGGAGATCATGCAGAAATAAATCAGCAGTATGATCCTGCCTTTCAACATATGAGTCCATTAATAAATGCTGTGGTTTTACCCCCTGATACAGTTGCGTATGAGGAATATATGACTGTATTTAAGGAATATGTCAGGCAAGGACGTGACAGTATTGACAGCTATGCGCGGGAACACAATCTGTCTGACCAAGTAATCTCGATGTTATATGCTACTAATCTTTATGACCTTGCAAATAAGGCATACAGTTATTGTGGGAAGAATATGGAGGAAAAGCGAGCTTTTTTCATTGATCCGATTTTTGATATCTTCAATGAGGATAACACAAAAGTCATGATCTTCCCTTACCATATTTCCGCGATAATGAATCGTTTCCCGGATGTCAGGGAGAATGCTCCGAAAGGAACAGTCCGCGATATCATGTATGCATGTGACGAAGATGCTCCCGTGCCAGACAGGTCTTCGTTTTTCAATAAAAAATATTATGACCGGCTTTATGGGCATAATGAGCCCGTCAACGACATTTCAATTGATGAAATCAAGCCTGGCAGCATCATTGTCTATGCTGATGGTGAAATTAAGGAACTTGCCGATGAGAATCCTGTGAAATGGCTTATAAATAAATATATAGGACATCCTATATACCTTGATATAAGCGCGACTTGGTGCGGTCCATGCCGGGCAGGACTAAAGGGTAGTGAATCATTGAGAGATTATTACAAAGACAGCAATATAAGATTTGCTATAATTTGGCTTCGTTCAATCAAAGAAGACTGGACCAAACTTGCCCCCACCATATCAAACACTATACAGATTTATATAGACGATGTGGAAATGACTTACCGGATCATGGATCATCTTAATGTTCTTGGATTTCCTACTTATCTAATGATTGATAAAAACGGCAATGTAACAAAAGATGACGTGCCGGGTTACCTATCGCCCACACTGACTGAATTCCTGAATCTCTATAAATAATGTCGAGCGTAATGTGAAAGTGATTGAATCAACAGAATTTATTTGCAACGCTCAAAAGCAAGAGTCTTCATTAAGGTCTTATATTTTATGAGAGGAGTCCTAAAGTCGCTATCCAAAAGCCGTAAGGAATTATCTCTGTCGGTCCTACCAAAAAAAGAGCAAATATGTTTGAGTATCAAACATATTTGCTCTAATAATGAATAGAATCTAATAATGATATTTCTTAAAGTCTGTAGGATTCTACAAGTTCCAAAAACTTAAAGAATGAGGCTTCCGCATCAGTCACCTGATACATTACAGCTTGTTCAGCTTTTTCTCCTAATTCAGCTTTCAGTGACGGCAACCGCCTCCGACGGCTCGGGCATGACCGCCACCTGCAGTGTAACAGTTACCGCAAAGGAACCGGATCCGGTTCTTGTAACGTCTCTTACCCTTGATTATACAAGCCGTAATGTAGTGGAAGGTGATGAATTCGTACTTACAGCCACAGTATTGCCAAGTGATGCCACAAATACAAAACTTGAATGGAGTAGTTCTGACGAGTCAGTTGCAGTGGTTGACAATGAAGGCAAGGTTCGTGTGCTTGCGGCAGGCTCTTGTGTCATTACGGTACGTACTACAGATGGCAGCGCACTCAGCGCAACCTGTGAGCTACACAGCGAGACGAATGCCGTTGATGATATAACAGTAGATGGCTTCAGTGGAAAGGTGGATATATATACTCTTACCGGTATACTGGTAGTCCGTCATGGAGATATAGATGACTTCCGCGCGCTTGCACCTGGCTATTACATTGTAAACGGCAGAAAGCTTTTAAAACGGTAACATCCTTTTGATGTAGATAGAAAATCAGCCTTTCTTTCCGGTTCCGGTTAGAAAGGCTGATTGCTT
>CAZXHO010000271.1:0-3691 GCA_964640365.1 uncultured Sangeribacter sp.
TCTACCTATATGTTTCACATCTATGACTATCTGCCTCGTGGAAGTGAATTCCCATATGAATTTGCTTCAGCGAAAATAACTTCGATGCTCGAACAGTTAAAGATAGCAGACTTTGAAGAGGCATTGGTAAAATCGCTTGTTGAAAAATCTCTAAAAGAGGAAAAACTTATAGCAGTAGGTTATGACCCATTGAAGAAGCAAACCCTCAAGAGAAAAGAAATGAAAAATAAAGACACTAAATAATGAAAAAAACCAGAGTTATAGTGCCCTCTCTTGCATTGGCGGCAGTTACTGCATTATATGGATTTGCTGATAATCCTGTAAAGAATGTAATCGATGAAGTAGTTTGGATTGTAGGAGATGAAGCTATCTTCCGTTCAGACGTAGAAGAGATGTATCAGGATATGCGTTCCCAAGGGATTGTAATAAGTGGCGACCCATATTGTGTTCTTCCCGAACAGATAGCAGTAGAGAAACTCTATCTTCATCAGGCAAAGATCGATACTATCGAAGTTCAAGAATCTTTGATCAGAGGCAGGGTAGACCAGCAGATGAATTATATGATTAATCAGTTGGGATCAAAAGAAAAAGTTGAAGAATACTTCAGAAAGTCATTCCCGGCTATTCGCGAACAATATATCGAGTTGATGCGAAATAAGGGAATCGTAGATGAAGTGCAGAGAAAACTTACTGAAGATGTGACCACTACTCCGAGCGAGGTTAGAAAGTATTTCGACTCTCTTCCTCTTGACAGTGTTCCATATGTGCCTATGAAAGTCGAAGCGCAGATTCTGACAATCAATCCCAATATTCCGCGTCAGGAGATAGATGATGTAAAAGCTCGCTTACGCGATTATGCGGAACGTGTGAATAGGGGAGACGCAGATTTCTCTACGCTTGCAATTATGTACAGCCAGGACAAGGCAAGTGCAATGCAGGGTGGTGAATTGGGTTTTATGCCGAGAAGTGCACTTGTACCCGAATTTGCAAATGTTGCATTCAATCTAAGCGATCCAAAGAAAGTATCCAGAATAGTAGAAACCGAATTCGGCTATCATATAATTCAATTGCTGGAAAAAAGAGGGGATCAAGTAAATGTGCGCCATATTCTCCTCCAGCCCAGAGTTAATGCTAAAGATCTTTCGGATGCCACAAATCGTCTTGACTCCATCCGTAAGGAGATTGTCGGAGGCACTTTCTCTTTTGGAGAAGCAGCTGCCGTATTATCTCAAGATAAGGATACCCGCAATAATCAGGGTATTATGATCAATGAAAACGATAGGAGCAGTCGTTTTGAAATGCAGGAACTTCCTGCTGAAGTTGCAAAAAAGATAGAAAAAATGTCTCCCGGTGACATAAGTGAGGCATTTGTCATGATGACACCTAAGAATAAAGAAGTGGCCGCTATCGTACGTCTGTCCAATAGAATACCGGGACATAGAGCAAACCTGTCTGATGATTTCAATCTGATTAAAAAGATGTATGAGAATCATAAAAAACAACAGGTTCTCACCGAGTGGGTTGAAAAGAAAATAAAGGATACCTATGTGAGAATTGAGGACGGATGGGATAAATGCGACTTCCGTTATAGCGGTTGGATTAAATAAATATTTTTAATTATTTTTATAAAATCCGTGCGACATAAAATTCATAACTATCGTCGTCTCGCTGTCAGTGCCGTGGTTGCGGTGCTGACATGCGGTTTTATTGCCAGCATTGGTATACGTGCTTACGCACAAGATATCAAGCGTAAGGAAGCTGCCGTAAAAAAGGAAGAAAACTATACTCGACCAAAACCTACACAGCCGATAAAACCACAGATTCCGAGTGTAAACCGATATCAGCAGGATAAGATTTTTCTTGAGTATGCCGATAGTCTATATAAAGAAGAGTCACCACTCGACACTGTCGAAAAGCAAATACTTAAAGGAAATGTGAAATTCCGGCAGGCGGGTATGTGGATGTATTGTGACTCTGCATATTATTATCCCGGGCTAAATTCTCTCGATGCTTTCGGCCATGTCAAGATGGAACAAGGTGACACGCTATTCGTATATGCTGACAAACTATTTTACGAAGGAAACGAGAGAATGGCAAAGCTTATGAATGGTCCGTCGCGACCCAAGGTTAATCTCATTAACAGAGATGTAACCCTTACAACCGACAGCCTTGACTATAGCCTTGCAATGGAATTAGGTTGGTATCAGAAGTGGGGTACCATTGATGATAAGGTAAATACTCTAACCTCCTTATATGGTGAATATTCTCCCGGCACAAAGAATGCAGATTTCTATCATGATGTGGTATTGGTGAATAATGAGAATAATTTTACGATGCTCACCGATACGTTGCATTACAACACAGATACTCACCTTGCGAGGATCGAAAGCTTAACAGAGATTCACGGAGCAAACGACACCATTGTTACCACAAGCGGAATTTATGATACTCAGCTTGGTAATGCAGAGCTGTTGTCCCGCTCTATGATTATCCACAGGGATTCAAATAATAATATCACCACTCTTGAAGGAGACTCAATCATATATGATAAGTTGACTCGCATAAGTAAGGCGTTTATGTTTAGAGATCCGAATAAACATAGCGCTCCTATGGTACTTACTGACACTGCGCATAACACAACTCTAATTGGAGGGTTCGGTATTTATAATGACTCTACAAAAGAGGCGCTTGCCACCATATATCCCTTGCTGATGGAATATTCTCAATCAGATACCCTGTTCTTGAGGGCTGACACGATTAGAACATATATCGTCACTGAAATGGTTAAGGCTTCCAGACGTTGGACAGCATCCGGTTATCCTGAGCATAATGGCAAGCCGATTATTAAGGCAGAATCATCCTATTTATGGATAGATAGTGACTTTTTTTCTATAGTTGCTTCATTCATTTCTCTTCCATTGAAGCTTCTTACCGAAGTTGCTCCGATTCAACCTAAGAAAAAATCTTTAAAGCCAGCACAGTCTTCATCCGAACCTATTGCTAAAGACAATGTCAACCCCCAACTTCCTCTGATTGATTCTTTACAAATAATTGCTAATGACACTTTGCAGTTAATAGGAAATAGCACTTTGCAATTAATTGCACAGGATTCTTTGGGAATGATAAGTAAAGACTCTCTTCAGATAAAGGCTGATCTAAAAGAAATGCCTTTAGAGGGTAATATCATTGAAGACCTGGCAGCAACCGATTCCATAAATCTTCAAGCTGACAGTTTGGCTTTAAACCGAAAAGACAGTGTTCCAAAAGATTCTGTGCCAAAAGAGTTTCATGTGGCATTAGCGTATCATAGGGCAAGATTTTTTAAACAGGACATTCAGGGAGTTGCCGATTCTATGGTATTCATAGAACATGATTCGATGTTGTATATGTTTAGAAAACCTATCGTATGGAGTGGGGAACGCCAGGTAACAGGAAATAGAATAGATATTCATTTTAATGATTCCACAGCCGATTGGGCTCTGTTGCCTGAATCCGGCATGTTGTCTGAACATATAGATGAAGATTTCTATAATCAGTTGTCAGGAAAGAAACTATTTGCCACTTTTAAGGATCAATCGCTTAGGCGTCTTGAAGTTGACGGTAATGTAGAAACAATATTCTTGCCTCAGGAAGCAGATTCTACTTTCAACCGAATGGTTATTGCCGAGAGTTCTTTCTTATCCATTGATTT
>CAZXHO010000272.1:0-3689 GCA_964640365.1 uncultured Sangeribacter sp.
TTTTTGGTCTTGTGCTTTACAGGGGCTATAAGGAGCAATTTTGAAGTGCCATTATAATCAAATTCCTTTCCTTGAGGTACAAATCGGTCACCAAACCCATTTTCACAAATACGGATTATGGCTCCTCCGTTACTCAAAGCTCGATCGCGAATCTCTCGCTCCTTGGGATGTATGAAAGGAGACACTAACACCCCGTTATTTTCTACACACTTCTCCCAATTCTCAATACAAGCGACATAGTAGGTATCCGAAAATCTTCTACTAAATCTTACTACCTGCAAATCCGGGTTGCGTAATAGCATAATATTACCCTGTGCAACAAAATTTTGTCCATACTCTGTGGTTATAAGCCATCTTTTGAAGTAAAGGTCAGGATGTTGACGTTTTATTAGGTATCTTCGCGGATTATCATCCGTATATCTTTGCTGTCGTTCCCATTGTCCGTCATTATATGCTATCCTATCATTAAAGCCTCTGCGGAAAAATTTTACCATCTCATATGGGTTATCAACTCTCGGCGGCCCTGATAAAACATGATCGCAGACTGCGGCTCCGGCTGTTTGCGGTAATAGATTCTGTTCTTTGTGCACCATGGTGGAATCTGGGGAAGTGAAATGCCTTGCATATAACGCATCATGGCGTAGTCTACTGCATTTACCCATAAAATTACCAATTAAACTACCCAATCCCTGCTTTATGTAATCCATGACCTGCAAACATATATGCACATGATCCGGCATAATTACATATCGCCTTATTCTTAATCCTGTATATTGTGCCAGCCAAAGCTGTATTGCCTTTTCTACAACCAATCCTTCAACTGTTAGTTCAACCCCGGGAGCGTTTTCATTAGGATAAGAGAATCGCGGATTACCGATGATTTTTGAAAGTGGCGGAAGTACGGGTGATTTCATGAGTGTTATCATATATCTTGCCGGTCTGCAATAATCATGATGATGGCTTCGCTGGAGATACCTTGAATGATATTCTTCCTTCTTCTTTGCCCCCGCATTCTTCTTTATTCCAGCTTTGGCCCCACTCCCTTCAACTCCCGGCGCTACCATAGTCGAGCTTCCAGCCGTTTGCAGTGCCGACTCACCCTCCGGCCCAAGCGATTTCCGCGCTCTTATAGCCGAGCTTTCTTTCGCTTGAGATGCCGGTTCCTTAATCACTGGTGTAATCTGCTCAGCGATTTCAGGAGGATATTCAAACTTTTTCATTTCAACAAGTATTATTTCAATTAAGAACCAAAAAACCAGTAAGAGAGCATATAGCTATTTGCCGGAAGGCTAAGAAAGTGCCCATATCACGGCAGGCGCCAACCGTTGCACTCCTCTATCGCTCGCTTCGCTCACTCAACAATCAAGCCTCCTCTAACTTCCAACCAACACCACCAACCCGCTCCCTTGCGAAAAGATCCGAGCCCTTCCCCATAATCCGTATCTCCAAGGCTCAACCTCACCCTCCGTGGGCGCCGCTAAAGCCAATACTCCCGCAGTAGACGCCGCTAAAGCCAAGCCCTGCTTTTTGTGCCTTAATGCTAAAGCCAAGCGTCTAGCTTTGTGGGCTTAGAAACAAAGACTATTACCACCGTCTTTTAGGGAGTTGAAGATGCTGAGTAGAATGAAATTCAATATAATTTAGCTATGGAGGCGCTGCCCTCCATAGCATACCATTGGTTTGGAGCGCAAGTTTATGAAGATAATTCCCGGTCTTGATTGTTATCCGAGCGAAGCGAAGACAAGTGCAAAGATAATGCCCACTTTCCAAATAACAAAACTGGCGATAGGAACAAGAGCGAGGAATTTGGGATAGGAAACGATGGAAGAGGGAAAATGAAATGGAGCAATCGTATTTTAACTGCCGATTGCCCCATTGTCATCCATTATAATTTTTATTTAACTTTCTACCCTTTCTGTTCTTCACAGGATAAAATCCCTATTTTTCCCTTCTAAACAGAAAGCCTTACATAGAGTTGGTCTACACACAATCCAATCGAAAGAACATCAAGCCTAGCGAAAGAACATTAAGCCTGTCGAAGGTTCATCAAGCCTAGCGAAAGAACATCCACACTGGCGAAAGATTATTCACAAATCAACTCAAAGATTATTCACAAATCTACCAAAGGATTATTCGTATACTAACTCAAAGTCATCCACATACATAACAGAACCTCGACCGCCCTCAAAATAATCTCCGTACTTAGATGCAGAGCAAACTATTATCAAGTACTTAGGTTCTATCTTTCTGGCTGAAGAATAATATGTAATTGGAATGCTTAGCTGTTTTAAAGCACCATTTTCATCATAATTATTTTCAAAAGTATACTCACCATAAGCTAACACACAAGGGTCATTTTTATCAAATAGTTTCCGGTTAGATGACTTAGTGCGTATTTCTATTGGTTCTGTAGACAATGCAACATATATTTGTCCTAAATCATACTCTTTCCCCTCTAGGTTATCAGTCTTTCTATCAGTAATTAATGAAGGTATGTACTTAACCCAAACTGTAAGTGCTGTTGGATGTGAGCCATTATATTCCCGACCAAATGACAAAACACCATCGGTTCCATCAGTTTTTGCATACAAACCCGTAAATAAGTTGCCTGCGGCAAATTTACCAATACCAAAAACACTTGCAAATTTCGATTCCAATCTAGCAGATGAATTACCGTTGTGGAAAAAATTAAAATCTTGAGTAGTCAATTCTGTACCTGCTTTATTTGCACCTTCATTTCCACTATCCCAAAATGTTCTTTCACTCCCCGTACCTGGGAATAAAATATTGGAATTATATTTACTCCAATCTTCCATTGAAGCATTTGGAATGATGAATTTTGATTCGGTGATGAATGTCGAAACTCCGGATTCATATTCATATTTTGCATCAACAAGCTTACCGGATACTACCTTATATTCGTATTCAGTAGAAGGCTTAAGACCGTTAATATTAACATTACACTTTTGTATAGCAGCACGTGTCAGCTCAACTGCAACCTTATCCCATTCTTCAGTGTCCTTTTCCCTGTATAGAAGGGTCGGATCTACAATATCAGTTTTGGATATGGTTACCGGGATGGTTGCAGAAGTAGCTCTAACAGCTGTCAAATCAGCCTCAAATTCCTTTGTGGATACCTGTAACGGAGCGGTATATATGATGGCTTCAGGAGTATTAGCTATGCGAACCAACTGAGTACCGGTCTTAGATACATCTTGCAGATCTTTTGCTACCACAGAAATAACGTAATCCTCAGGATTCTTACTGTCAGGAAGTTCATTCAAGAAACCTTTGGTGAAAGTAATGTTAAAACGATAGACATCATCTTCATCTCCACCTTTTTCACCAATAATTCCACAATTACTCAGTTTATTGCAGTCATCACTATTTAGGAGATCAAATTCACTTCTTTCATTTAATAACTTAACAATCTCCGGATGCGAGGCTGATAAAATTATAGATTTAAAACCTTTAAACGCACCTATTTTAAGTGTCACATCATCGAATTCTGAGGGTTTTCCGATTATCTGTGAATCCAAATCCATAGACTCATCACTCCATGCGAAAGCAGGAGGACCCAAAATAATCTGTTCTCCTTCTATCAGATTTTCGTCAGCTATGGTGACAGTCAGGAATGCTCCTCCATTATTAGTCTCTTCCGGATTATAGGTAAACTGTAGCCTATAATT
>CAZXHO010000273.1:0-3689 GCA_964640365.1 uncultured Sangeribacter sp.
TTTGGGTTATGAGCCCAACGAGCTACCACTGCTCCACCCCGCGGTGTGATTTCGAATGCAAAATTACATCTAATTTGTGAACTGACCAAATATTTTGGAAGAAAATTTGTTAAAATAATTAAATTATAATTTAAATACTTATAAATAAAGGCTTTGGGAAAATATTTTTTTAAGTTTCGAATGATAAAAAATTATGTAAAAAGAAAAAATATTTAATTATATGACTATTTAATCAAAAAAAAATTACTAAATTTGCTCACTAAAATGAAAAATGTGCAAAAAAGAGAATAACCCTTGTCTTAATTGCCGTTTTTTGTTTAACCATCCTGATTATTTCAGCTTGTCTAACCCATAATCTTCCGAATAATATGGTGATGAAAACCAGAGACAAGTTTATAGAGGTGGCACGCCAACTTTTTGCGCGAAAGGGTGTGGAAAACACTACTATGAACGATATAGCCTCGGCATCCGATAAAGGACGTCGCACCATTTATACATACTTCAAGAGCAAACGCGACATTTTCAATGCTGTGATTGAAAGTGAAACGGATCAGCTCCTGAGTCGACTGCGCCTTATCGTGGCTCGCCAGTCATCGCCGGAAGATAAACTGATGGAATATGTAGACTGTAGGTTTGAGGCTATGAAGGAAATAGTTTCCCGTAATGGTTCGTTGCGAGCAGGATTCTTCAGAGACGTCAGAAAGGTTGACCGCGCAAGGAAAATTATTACCCGTAAAGAGACTGCCATGCTACGTGACATTCTTCAGGAAGGTAAGGATCAGGGAGTTTTTGATATTCCCAATCTTAATCATGCCTCAGTTATAATAACTCAGGCAATTCATGGACTCGACGTGCCTTACATCCGTGATAACCTCTCTGAAGAGGGAGTCGATAAGGAAATGCTGAAATCCTATGTGTCAGGTTTGATTCTAAATGGTATAAAAAAACGATGAATCATTTCTCCACCGCTCCGGAATTGCCGGTACCTCTTTCCCACTTTTACTCTATTGAAAAAATATTTTCCACATGTATATAAATTCAATGGGCAATTATGTGCCCTCAGCAAGAGTTACTAACGACTATTTCGAGAATCTTAACGGTCTTGAGCCGGGATGGATTCTTCAGCGAACAGGCATTACAAGCCGCTCAAAGGCCGGTCCGGGCGAGGGATCGGATTCCATGGCTATCGCTGCTGTTGACGAAGCCTTGAAAGGGCTTCCCTATGATATCAAAGATGTAGACCTTATCGTTGCTGCATGTTATTCAATTTATGATACTGTTGCCACTCCGGCACATGTGGCGCAGCAACATTACAATATTTCCGGTGCAAAAGCAGTCTATGTGTCTGCGGCATGTTCTTCTTTCATTAACGGACTTGAGGTTATAGAAGGATATTTCGCTTCAGGAAAGGCAAGCAAGGCACTTCTGATCTGTACAGAACACAATACATATTACAATAATGAACATGACCCCAAGGCAGGTCACCTGTGGGGAGATGCTGCTGTAGCATTCTTTCTGAGCAAAGACAAGGTTGCTGACACCGACATAAAGATACTCGATATTTTTACTGAAGGTCTCGGCAATGTAGGCAAAGGTCCCGGAGGAGTGAAACTACGTCCTAAGGAGGAGGGTATAATGATGCCTGATGGAAGAGATGTGTTTATCCATGCATGCAAATATATGATCTACGCTCTTCGCAATTCATTAAAGCATACAGGACTTCACATTGAAGAACTTAACAAACTCATATGTCATCAGGCCAACCGACGCATTGTGGCACAGGTGGCTCACCAGCTTGACAAACCTCTGGATGATTTCCTAAATAATATCGAAGTCCTTGGCAATACAGGCTCTGCATCGGCTCCTCTTGTTTTGACTCAAAATCTCGATAAGTTCAAAAAGGGTGATAAGGTTGCTTTGATGGTTTTCGGAGGTGGTTATTCCTGCGGATGCTTTATCGTGGAATTTTAAGGCAAATGTTCATTATGGTTCCGGAGATTTATTAAATTTGGAACGTATTGATGTGTCAATTTAAATAAACAGATAATAAAAATATAACACAATGAAATTACTGGAAGGAAAAACTGCCCTCATCACAGGAGCAGCCCGTGGCATTGGTAAGGCAATCGCACTTAAGTTCGCTTCAGAAGGTGCCAACATCGCATTTACTGATCTTGTGATCGATGAAAATGGAAAAAAAACTGAAGAAGAGATCAAAGCATATGGTGTAAAGTGCAAAGGATATGCATCAAATGCAGCCGACTTTGCTGAGACTGAGAAGGTTGTAAACCAAGTAAAGGAAGACTTTGGCAGCATTGATATCCTTGTAAACAATGCCGGTATCACAAAAGACGGTTTAATGATGAGAATGAGTGAGGCTCAATGGGATGCTGTGATTGCAGTTAACCTGAAATCAGCTTTCAATTTCATCCATGCCGTGCTTCCCATCATGATGCGTCAGCGTTCAGGTTCCATCATCAACATGGCATCCGTTGTGGGCGTTCACGGCAATGCGGGACAAGCTAACTATGCAGCTTCTAAAGCCGGTCTTATAGCTCTGGCAAAGAGCATTGCACAGGAAGTTGGCTCAAGAGGAATCCGCGCAAATGCAATTGCCCCCGGATTTATTGAAACTGCCATGACAGCTGCTCTTCCTGACAGTGTGCGTGAAGAATGGTGTAAGAAAATTCCACTTCGTCGCGGAGGAAACCCGAAGATATCGCCGATGTGGCCACCTTCCTCGCTTCCGATCTCTCCGGCTATGTGACCGGTCAGGTTATCCAAGTAGACGGTGGTATGAACATGTAATCCATTGTGGATAATAAAATGAAAAAATATGCCGTCATAGTGGCAGGAGGCACGGGTAGTCGTCTTGGAGGAGGACTTCCGAAGCAATTCCGGCAGATAGACGGCCGTCCTATGGTGTGGTGGTCGATGAAAGCCTTTAAGGAGGCTGATTCCTCCACCAACATTATTTTAGTGATTCATCCTGATTATGTGGGGGCTTGGAAAGAATTATATGGCTCCATGCCGGAAGAATGTCGGATATTCCATCAGATTGTGGGTGGAGGTGCATCGAGAACCGAATCCGTAATAAACGGTCTTTCCTTGATTCCTGATGATTCTGACTGTTTTGTGGCTGTTCACGATGCTGCACGCCCATTGGTTTCTCCGGAAATGATATCCAGAGGTTGGAATGCCGTTAAAGAAAGTGGTGCCGTTGTACCGGTTATTCCCGTTACTGACTCGTTGAGATTGATTACTGACGGAGAGAGTAAAGCGGTTGACCGAAGTAAATATGTAGCCGTTCAGACTCCTCAGGTGTTTGATGCTCGGCTATTGAAAGATGTATATAAAAAATCAGGAGGAAAAATATTCTCTGACGATGCTTCGGCAGTAGAGGCAGCTGGATATAAGGTTTGTTTATACGAAGGATCGACCGATAATATCAAAGTTACTAATCCGGGAGATATTGAAGCCACAACGCTTCGAATGAAAAAACATTGATGATGAATGTCACAGTTTCTCGACACAGACATTAAGTATCTCAAAGGTGTTGGCGATGCACGAGCTAAGATGCTTGCCTCGGAAATAGAGGTCGCGACTTTTCGCGACCTCCTTTACTATTTCCCCTTTCGTCACATTGACCGGAGCAGATTCTACAGTATTGGAGAATTGTCAGGCACTGA
>CAZXHO010000274.1:0-3687 GCA_964640365.1 uncultured Sangeribacter sp.
TGACGTGACGTTACCCATGTTGCCGGCTCAGGGATTGGGTATTGTTGCAGGCCTGAAAGTGCTCTTCTGATACTTGTTTCAGCCTGCCCGAGTTATCAAATCAGCGAGGAAAGGAAACCAAACGGGACTTCCCGTCGTTGAATAATGTAGAACAACTTCTCCCTCAGCTACCAACGAATATAACAGAAACAAATATGAGCCAGCAGAAATTAACCTTGACTTATCTCAATGAAGATGACAAAGCCTACGGACTCGCAGGGATGGTGATTTCACTCGCGAGCCTCAGGGCTATAGACCGGGTGGCGGAAGTCAGCCTTGATGCCAGAGGTCCGATGGTAGAATTCTCTCATGAATTTTATTTTCAGGGTTCACCGTCAATTTCCCCGAAAGCAACATGGGATAACCTTGTACAGAATTTTCATATCACCACTGCAATGGTTCTCTCCAACATAATGGCAAGATCGGTGGTAAGAATGAAGGAGGAAGCTCCCGAAGATCTTCTAAAGGAGATATATACCGAAGTGGAAAAGGAGGGTCGTGACACCTGTGCGCTCGAAGATGATGAGATTGAAAACCTCTATAATAATGCCCTTACCAAGATGAAGCGCCTGTTCCATAATCCAAGGTTGCATCCGGCAATCGATGAGTTCGCACATGTAATATCCCGCA
Organism: uncultured Sangeribacter sp.; assembly: GCA_964640365.1. Lineage (GTDB taxonomy): Bacteria > Bacteroidota > Bacteroidia > Bacteroidales > Muribaculaceae > Lepagella. Next base: position 670 of record CAZXHO010000274.1, read on the forward strand.
AAAGAAATCTTTCCGGGCGAGAAATACGCGACGAACTCCACCTTTTACAATTGCTTTGAACGGTATCCCATCTAAATCGATACTCATCTCGTCTCCGCTATATGATAGCGGGGACGTTTTTTTACCTCCATATATATTTTCCCGACATATTCACCAAGTATTCCCAAGCCTATCAGCAGTATGCCGGTACAAAACCAAATCGAAAGGATGAGCGAGGTCCAACCCTCTATGGTTTCTCCCTCAAAATATCTCACTAAAACATAAACTCCGACGCCTATTGCAGTTGCCATAAATATGATGCCGAGCCAAAATAGCATTCTTACAGGGCGAACGGAAAAAGAGGTAACGCCGTCTGCCGCAAACTCAAGCATCCTGCCAAGCGGATATTTACTACTTCCGTTTTTCCTTTCTCCACGTTCATAATATATCTTTTCTTGGCTGAAGCCCAACTTTGGCACTATGCCGCGGAGGAATAAATTCCTTTCGCCATAATCCATCAGTGCCATTAAGGCATCTCGCCCAAGAAGACGGTAGTCTGCATGGTCATATACGCACTCCACGCCAAGTGCATGCAGCAGAGTATAGAATCCATGAGCTGAATGTTTCTTAAACCAACTGTCGCCGGGTCGTCTGCTCCTTACTCCATAGACAATTTCGGCACCACCAGTATAAGCCTTGACCATATCCGGTATTACAGAGGGATCATCCTGCATATCGGCATCAATAGTCACACATGCATCACATCTGCCGCAGGCATATTCAAGTCCTGCCAAGAGGGCATACTGATGACCGTAGTTGCGGCTTAGACGAAGACCCTTTACATTATCAGATGCGTAAGATGATATGAGAGACCAAGAGCGATCGCTGCTGCCATCATCCACAAATACAATGAAACTGTCCCCTGTTATAATGCCATTGCGTCCCATATCCGCAAGAAGTGTGAGCAGACGGGAATGAGTGGATGGAAGAGTTTCCTCCTCATCCTTGCAGGGCACAATAAGTGCAAGACATATTCTTCCTTCCTTACTCATCTCCCTCCAGACGGTTATTCATAGCACGGCGTTGGTCAAATCTATGCTTGTCTCTTGTCTCTTTCTTTTTCAGATTATCGCGTATAGCTTCTGTCAAATCTACGCCGGTCTGATTGGCAATACAAACCAAAACCCACAATACATCGGCAAGTTCCTCAGAAAGATTCTTACGCAAGTCTCCTTCTTTTGCCACTTGATCCCCATAGACTCTGGCGATGACGCGGGCCAGCTCACCGACCTCTTCCGTCAAAAGCGCCATGTTGGTAAGTTCGGAAAAATATCCGCCCCCAACATTTTTTATCCATCCATCCACCAGTTTCTGTAAATCATTCACTGAAATATCAGACCTATTCATGACACTTCACTTTTTAATGACACTTTATCCGGAAAAACCTCCAGCTCTACAGAAGCTCCTTCTACCAAAGGATAGTTACCTACCACATGTCCCACCGGATAACCAAAAGCAACAGGTATATTCCCAGGTAAATACTTTCGTAAAAACACATCTATCATTCGTTCCATATTGGGATGGTTAAGATCAGCCTTGTATTCGGTAAATTGACCTACTATAAGACCTTTTATCCTGCCAAGCGAACCTTCCAGATAAAGACGCATGAGCATCCTTTCAACAGCATAAATTGCTTCTGAAATATCTTCTATAAACAAAATCACATCCTCATCTTCCTTCACATGCAGGATATCATAGTAGGAGCCCGCAAGACCGTTCAACACGGCAAGATTACCTCCCCTAAGAATCCCTTTAGCCTTCCCGGGACGATTAAACTCATGACCATCCACCTCATAATGCATTGAGGAATCCTCTTCCAAAATCCGGAAAAGATAAATAGTGGCAGGATCATCTTCTGGTTCCAGTGTTAGATGTTTAGCCATAGGGGCATGAAGCGAGGCAACGCCGGATTTATACCAGAGAGCGTGAAGAGGAGAAACATCCGAAAAACCGATAAGCCATTTGGGATTGTTTAAGATTTCATCACGGGAAATATGCGGGATGATATGCACACAGCCATAGCCGCCACGAGCACATAAGACGGCGTGAATCTCAGGATCAGTCAGTGCGTTGCGCAAATCAGCTATACGCTGTTGATGAGAGGAAGCGAACGACCCGGAAGATGGCCCCAGAGCACCGGGCATGAGGCGTACGCGATAGCCTCTCTTCTCAAGAAAGGCTGCCGCTCCTTTTACATATTCCTCTTTTACAAAGGTGGCAGGAGATATTATAGCGACCGTATCACCTTTTTCCAGTTTATCAGGGAAAATCATCCTTATCAATATTTAATCAGTTCACCTGAACATGGATACCAGTTTCTTCTTCTATTCGCTTTCCTATATTCTCAAGCTCACTTTTATCAACCTTGATAAGCTTCTCTTCCGGAGTAGACCGGTCAAGACTGTAAAGCATTATTTCGCGAGGTTTTATCTCTCGGTAAGCTGCTATGAGGGCATCCACCTCTTCTTTGGTAGTATTATCAACAGGCTGCCCATTGTGTTCGCCCCGCAACATCATGGTCTGAATAATACCCGTACCCGAAAACTGCTTCAGACCTTCCTTGACTTTCTCAACAGTGAACCCCTTAGATGTAGGCTGATCTATCAGCCTCATAGTAGCTTCAACCGCAGAATCAAGTTTCAGAATATTATTATCGACTTTTTTTAGGGCAGCTACAATAGCGGGGGTGAATATACGAGTAGAGTTGGTAAGTACCGAAACTTTTGCAGAAGGATAATATTCATCCCTAAGATTAAGCACATCATCTATTATCCCCGGGAAATCAGGATTTAAAGTAGGTTCGCCGTTACCGGAGAAAGTAATCACATCAAGAGGATCACCGGATTCTTTCATTGTGTGGAGACGCTCTTTGAGCTGTTGCTTCACACGTTCCCTTGCCGGAAGTCCCGTTGTTCCCGTGCCCTGCGAATTGTAACCGGCTTCGCAATATATGCAGTCGAATGAACAGACTTTGCCGTC
>CAZXHO010000275.1:0-3660 GCA_964640365.1 uncultured Sangeribacter sp.
TTGCATTGTTAGTTTTAGTATCATAACGATGCACAGCGAAATCCCAATGTGAGGGCTCCGGATCAGTCACCGACAAAGAGTCTATTTTATGATTAGGGAAATCAATATAATTCCAGACTGTATATTCTGTGGCATTTATATAGATTAAGCCGGGCTTGGAATCTGTACACAATTCGACAAAACCAAACTCGGATGAAGTGACCGGTTCATCATAGAACCTCCCCATCGCATCATCACAAGACGAGAGCAGCATTGCTGCCACTCCCGAAAATAGTATTATTATAAAATTTTTCATTGTCATTATTCTGCTGCCGGTCTGTCGCCGGTATTAAACACTATTGAAAGACCTCCCATCACTGCAGGAATACTGAAAGTAAAAGACGGATTCTCTTTTTCAGGATCGATGCTTCCTTCAAAAGAGCAATCATATTCCTTTATGTTACCCTCCATTCCCATTTTGGTAGTTCCGTTGCCGGAAACAAGGAATTTGCCATTTTCGTATTTGGCAATTACGTTGTCTACGAAAAATTCTCCCCAACTATCGGAGTTATAGACTACTTTGTAGCTGTCATCAGAGTTCTTTGTAATGACAATTGTTTGATCATCAGCAGTCATTCCGGAGAAATATGCACTCTTTGCCTCAGTATAGCCGTTATAAGTACCGGGGACAACGATATCAGCCGGAATTTCACCTTGTTTAAACTCAATTTTCAGACCACCCATAACTGCCGGACAAGAAAAAGTGAGGTTGAGTGTTTTACCAATAAGGGTACCGGATACGGTGCAATCATACTCTTTGGCTTCACTTCCTGCATGTGCCATAACAGATTTACCTGCCCCAGAAATATGGACATTACCCTCGGAACCGGTAAGATCAGATCCACTTATGGTTATTGTTCCCCATGTGTCGGATTGATAGCTTATGTTTACTTTATTTATTTCGTTAGTACTGATCGTCACTTCTTGATTATTTGCAATCATATTTGAAAAGTAACTTGAGGAGGCTACTGAGAATCCTTTGTATGACCCCACTGTTTCGTTTGCAAGATTTGTCGGTTTGTCATCACTGCTGCATGATGCAAGAGACAACAGAGCTATGAGCAGTGAAATAGTTTTAAATTTATTCATATGCCGGTTTTTGTTTGAATTTTACTGTTGCAAAATTACAATGCTCAAAAATTGGCGGCAATTCCTATTTTTAGTGTATTTTTAAGGATATTTTTTCACTAAATAGTCATAAGTAGGGATATTCCTGAAAAAAATACCCTATTTTATGGTATTGTATAGACTTTTAATCCGGTGTAATTTTGCTTCGGGAAAAAGACCCTTTTTTATTTCGATGCTAAAAGATAAACTGACATATACTCGCTTCGACTCTCTGAGAGACATTATTGAAGACAACAACCAATTGCTTGTTGTGCTGAACCGTTTTGATATAGCGTTTGGGTTTGGAGACGGAACCGTAGATAAAGTCTGCAAAATGAATGGTGTGGATACTAATACCTTTCTTGCCGTTATAAACCTCATCAGTGGTAAAAAGTGGGAAAGTGATAATATCTCGATGTTATCTTTAATCGGGTATCTGCGTAAATCACATGCCCGATTTACAGAATATACTTTGCCATACATAAAGAAAACTCTGATTGAGGGAATTCATGAGGCTGTAAATCCGGAAATCGCATTAATTATTTTGCAGTTTTATGACAACTATATAGCTGAAGTAAAGAAGCATATGGATTATGAGGATAATGTGATATTCTCTTACGTAGAGAATCTTTTGAAAGGAGTGATAACTGAAAATTTCAAGATTACAGATTTTTCTTTGGATCATGACCACATGGCAGCCAAATTGAATGATCTGAAGGAGCTTTTCATTTATAAATATCCTCAAAAAAACAACGAAATGATTAATACCGCACTTATTCACTTGATGTTGTGCGAGAAAGATCTGATTCAACACTGTGCTATAGAAAATCATTTATTGTTCCCTCAAGTTGAGAAAATAGAAAGGGAGCTGCTTAATAAAAATGATCTCAAGAATGTCGAGAATATGGACGAACCGCAAGTTCCAACAGATATACTTACGGATAGGGAAAAGGAGGTGTTGCGTTGGATAGCACAAGGGTTGTTGACAAAGGAAATAGCAGACAGGATGTGTCTTTCTATTCACACAGTTAATTCATATAGAAAAAGCATAGGTGCTAAACTTAACATCCATTCTGCTACAGGAATGGCATTTTATGCAGTCCTTCACCACATAATTGATATAAATGAAATTGATATCCCGTAAAGAGAAATATTAATTGTCCGAATCAGCAATGAGATTTGTGCTGAAGGACTGGGAAGTCTGTAGATAGAATATGATCTCTTGAGTTATTCCAACATTCTCCGACGGTATCTTGCTCCCCGGCTCCACAATTCCTCCATTATTCTGTAAAGAGCAACCCCATGTTCCGTCATATGATATTGGTTTTCTTCTTTCTCTATCATACGCCTATTCTTCAGAGGGCTCTTGAGACAGATGCAATTGTAATAGGTAGCCCATTTATTTCTCTTATCCTACAGCTTATACACGTGCATTTTTGGAACGTTTTCTCTTCCCTTTATATTTATCGCTATGGCACTTACATATGACGATACGAGCAGAATGAATAAGATTATCGTTTTCATTTCTTTTTCTTTAATTGTTCTTGACCGATTTTATAATTGGCAAAGGCGTTAGACCTGTGCCCTTCAATCCGATGCGACCAAAACTCTACATCTCGTTCATAGTCTTTGAGACAATGTTTAGAGAAATCCCACAGTTGCTTCTGTGTGGGGAGTAGCATCTTGTCTGTCATTTTATTCCGAGATTGGGTCACAAATATCTGGGCTATTGGAGTGTTACCATAATCATAATAATCTACAACCAGCACACGTTGCCTTTTCTTATCAAAATAGGTATATGTATACATCTCGTCTGGTTTGCGGTGCCAATCTTCCATATCATCATCATATATCCACATTGTATATGGGCGTTCGTTTTCCTTGTTCATCGTCAGTAAAGACATACCGGCTGTCAAAGACGACGGTCTATTAGCAGGGCGTTCATTCATTAGCCTGACAAATATTTTTCCATGCGCCGGAGAATAGAACAGCACTTCATCATTCTGTAATCCTGTTGTTTTGAGAATGTCGGCGATGAATTTTTCCATTCCCGGATACTTTGCAGCAGAGTCGGAACAGGAGATTATCGCCATCTCGGCAGGAATAAGCACATTGCCGAAAGTCATCCGGTAAGTTGTATCCTTATCTATTATCTGACCATAATAGTCGCTGATGTGCCACTCTCTGTTAGCATAGTTTACTTGATTCAGAGTGCTACAGCTGTTCATAAGGAGTATCATTAATCCTACTAAAAGAATGCTACTGATTTGTTTCATTATTGTAGAGGTATTGGTTTATGTCGCAAAGTTAAGTTCGAATTTAACACTGTAGTCTTAGTTGTACCTCCTTTAGTCTTAGTTAGTCTTAGTTATTTTGAAAATTATGGAATTAATTGAATAATTTTGCAGTATGAAACGCTTTCGCTCAATAACAATGATCACGTTGGTTGCTATTACTGTCATGGTAGTAGTCAATATTTTGTATCTGCATAGTCTTTATAATTCCATAAAAGAG
>CAZXHO010000276.1:0-3658 GCA_964640365.1 uncultured Sangeribacter sp.
TCTGCACTCCACATGCAGACGAGGCATTTCCATACCCTCCCAACCGTACATGCAGAAAGTGGAAATCAGCAGACAGACAACAGAAAGAAAATATATTCGTTTCATGGCAGTATATCGGTTAAATGTAGTCTTATTTAAATTGCCAATAGTCGAAATTAAAAAGTTTTGGTCCTTTGCGACCCTTAAACATCATGTAGATGTCATGCACACCCGGCACTTCGATTTTTGCAGGAGTCTCCAGATAGGTCCAATTTTCCCATCCTCCTGTGCCGGGGACATTCAGTTCAGCTACCACCGGGCCATCGGGTGCATCCATTCTTACCTCTATTGTGCCTCCACGTAAAGCACTTGCCACAGATGCGCCGAAAACCTTAGGACCTCCGCTCATAAAATTGACATTAGCCAACTTTATGAAATCACCGTTATGTATATCCGCCACATACACTCCTGTTTCTACATTTGGTTCCGTTGTCACCCCTTTCGACCAAGCCATAGTTTCAGCTTCTACTCTTTTATACGGGTCAAGGTAACCTACTGCCGGTGCACCGGATGTGGTAGGGGTGATTACAGGGATTGTGCCGTCAGCATTATATTCAAAAGGTTCTACACATATACTTCTTCCGAACCCTCCTCCATTAGGAAGTTTTCCGTTATGATAGAAGAAATAAGATTTTCCCTTATAATCAGCTATGCCGGAATGATTGGTGAAAGAATTAGAATCATCAGTCTGTTCCATTATCTTCCCCATATACTTCCAAGGGCCTGTAGGAGAATCGCTCATTGAATAGGCAATGTGTTCGGGTATACCTCCGGCTGCATAGATCAGATAATATTTACCGTTACGTTTGTAGAACCACGGACCCTCGGTATAGGTAGAGAAATACTTCTTATCCGCTTCCATGGGCACAAATTTAGGTTCACCGAAACCTTCAGGCGTCTGTTGCACCTTTTTCACTTCTCCCTTGAAAGAGATCATATCATCGTTCAGCTCCACATAGAATATCTCAGGATTACCCCAGTATAAATATGCCTTCCCATCATCATCTATGAAGACAGTGGGATCAATATAAGCCCAATCACCGTCTACAAGAGGTTTCCCTATCGCATCTTTGAACGGTCCGACCGGAGTATCACCCACAGCCACACCTATAGCCATAGCTCCCGATAATTTGGAATGTAGGGGAACATAGAAATAAAATTTTCCATTCCGCTCCACACACTGGGGAGCCCATGCCCGGTCATCACCCCATTCAAAATCTTCTATTGCAAGTGGAGATCCATGGTCTGTCCAATTTACCATGTCATCAGTTGAATAGACCCGCCATTCCTGCATCCAGAAGAAATCGGCATTATTTTCATCATGACCGGTGTAAACATACAGACGTCCATTGTGTACCATGGGTGCCGGGTCGGTGTTGAAACACGTTTGCACAAAAGGATTGTCAGCAGTCATGACTGCCGGCGCCATAAGCAATGCTAAAGATAATATCGAAGTTTTCATTATGTCAGGTTTGGTCTATACAGATGTTATTTGATTCGGTTAGCAGCGGAGGAAATACTGATAAATCATAAGCGTGTCTACAAGAATCTGTTTAAGTGGTTTATCCTCTCTTCTATTTAAAAATTAGAGGAATAAACTCATTTAGGCATCTTCTCCACGTCAGCCATTCATGATGTGTGCCGTCTGAAGAATAATAAACATTATTGATACCGGCTTTCGTGAGTGTCTCACTTATTTTGTCGCTTCCGAAATTTTCTTCGGAACCCATTCCTAAAAACAGTGTTTTAACTTTAGAGTTGAATCCCTCGGGATCATTGAATACTCCGTCATAAGCCTTGTCGAGCCCTGCTCCCAAGAAGAAAAGGGCGCCACTGAAAGATCCTATATGTGCGAATTTATCGAGGTTGCGGAGTGTTATATCAAGCGTTTCATGACCACCCCATGATAACCCTGCCATCGCACGGTTCTCACGGTCAGTCTTGACACGAAATGTATTTTCAATATAAGGAATCAGGTCATCGAGCATAACCTGTGTGAAAGATGCTCCGAATTCATCGCGGCTCTCTCCGGGACGTGCTCCGAAAATATAACCGCAGTTGCCATAATCCATAACTACAATCATAGGTACAGCTTTGCCGGAAGCTATCGCGTTGTCGAGGATATTAGCCATCTTTCCTTGAGTGTGCCATCCTCTTTCATCTTCTCCCATCCCATGCTGGAGATAGAGAACCGGAAATTCTTTGTCAGTGTTCTGTTCATATTCAGCCGGAGTATAGACATAACAGCGTCTTTCTCCTTTTTCTGTGTCTGAATAATATCTACATTCCCTCACCTGACCGTGTGGAATATCCTTATTAAAAGTATAATAAGCCGCTGTCGCAGAATCTTCAGGTATTTCTATTCCTGAAGCCATTCGTCCGCAGCCATAGAAAGTCTCGGATGCCGGATCGTTTACCGACACTCCGTCTATAAGCAAAAAATAGTAGTGAAATCCCTTTACAAGAGGATCCGTAGTGACCATCCACTCCCCTTTGTCATTACGAGCCATATCATATTTCTTCCCGCAAATATCTACCTTCACGTCTTTTGCATCAGGAGCAAAGATCTTAAATGTGGCTCTCGAATCTTGATCTACGCAAGGATAGGCTGCCTCAGGTACATTTGTAAAAGCAGGAACAGCATCGACCGGATTTATTGCAAATGCGTGAATGGATGCCATTAATATTACAAGCGTAAGGAAAAGTGGAGTTTTCATATTAATTTGTTGTTTAGAATAGCTCCGGAACCCGGAAACGGATTCCGGAGCACATCAATTGTAGGTTATGGTTGAGTATTCTTACTTACCATTTGCAAGACCCTCTGCGAAACCGCCATAAGCAGGTTTACGCTGAAGATTTGAATTCCAAAGTCCGATAGGACTGTTTGCACGCCATCCACTGCCTGCGGGGCTATCAGTCTGAGCCCACTGGCAGATGCCGAACTGCTGACTCTGCGGGATAATTTCGAAATACTTAGTTATAATAAACTTATAATATTCGCCCATTGCCTTATGCTGTTCAAGAGTCACATCTGCAGTATTGATAGAGTTGCCGTTTGCATCGTCTATACCCATATCAAGCTCTGTGATGCGGATAAGTTTTCCGGATGCGGCAAGTATCTTCAACATATTGACTACAGCATCTTCACGACGTTTCTGTTCCTCAGGATTGCAGCTATAGCTTACATGCATCTGAGATCCGATACCGTCGATCTTGGTTTCGCCGTCAGATTCCCATTTCTCAATCCATTTAACAAGGCTTGTACACTTGTCATTATTGTTGTAGGATGCCTCAAGGTTATAGTCATTGATGAAGAGCTTAAGATCATTCGGGTTAGCACCTTCCTGCTCTGCGAAGTGCTGGCGAGCATACTTCACGACATTGCGGACATAGTTATCGCCAAGATAATCCTGCCAGTAGAATGAACCCGGATCAGTTCCTGCCGCATCATGTTTAAGGTCGATGTCACCCCATGTATCCTGAAGAGGTTCGTTAACTACGTCCCATGCCTTCACATAACCTCTGGTAGCCTTCATCATACCGTCTATCCAGCGATCGAGTTCTGCATCCAGTACCTCATACTTCTCTTCCGGAGTAAGAGGAATTGTATTAGAACTTC
>CAZXHO010000277.1:0-3647 GCA_964640365.1 uncultured Sangeribacter sp.
AGGCATCATTTTCTGGCAATGAGGGCACCAAGTAGCATAAAATTCTACCAATACGTATTGTGCCGAGTTAATTTCTTCAGTGTAATTCATAATATCAATGTTTAAAGATAAATAATTCACAATTAAAACAAACGAAACGCATCATTGGTTGAATACTAACCTCTCCCCCTCTTTCAATGAGATCAAGACAGCAGATACAGCTCTTGGAAATAGTATATCAGATATTCCCGAAGTACCAAAGATCTCATAAGACCGCTACAATCGTGGCTATATTATTGGATACGTCCAATGTTATATGATAATTACCGGCTGAAACTTTGATATTACTTCCATCTTGCTCTAGAGAAGATAAGGTTCCTCCAAGATTAATTGTCCAAGAAGCATCATATCTGAACTTGATTTCACCATCTCCAAGGGTTAGGTCTATACTCCAGAGTCCGGTTGCAGGATCGAAAGTCATAGGTTGACCAAACTCCCATCCTCCCAAGGTGGCATCTCCAATAACCTCCCAACAAGCTTTTGTCAGAGAGGCTGTCATTTTCTTGGTGTCGGCATATATTTTATAATATGCCGCCTCCGGCACCACAATATTATCACCGTCTCCTATCACAAACGATCCAACTGTTTTATCATCGTTCCATGTCATATCACCAACGATCCCTATCCAAGATCCTTTATCATAAAACTTAAACTCAGTTTTGGAATCGAAGTAATAGGATCCGATGAATTTGAAATCTCGAGAATGAGATACCACTCTATAACACTCTTCGGTTTCCGGATCCCAACCTTGGTAATTACCGGGTAGAGTCATAAAGCTGCTTGACAATTCTATTGTAGTCTCTTCTATGGAATAAGTATATTTACCTCCATGGGTAAGGTCTAACATTACTATATAAGGACTTTGCGCGGGAACTTTTATATTGGATCCATTATATACCAATCCGTTTGGTGTCATATCATCGCCTCCGAAATTAATACTCCAATCCTTATTTGCCCTGAATTTAAATTCATTGGCTGTCATCGGCGCAATAACAGTCCACAATCGGGTCTCCGGGTCATACTCCATCAGGGTGTCGTCATTCCAACCTCCAGCAGTAGCATCCCCAATCAATCCCCAGACATTGCATGATGGTGAAAGAGTCACGGAACCGGATTTATCAACAGTTATTTCAAAAAATCCCTTATTATCATCATTTATCACAATATCTCGAGCAAGTATTTGAGACATGTCTTCTCCATCTATTATTGCTAATGTTGACGGTTTTTCTACATAGACATACCCTCTGAATGTTCCATCATCCTCCGGATCTCCAATTACATAAGCGGTCGTAAAGTCCCATTCAGGATAACCCACGGCAACGTATGCATAGCGCCAAGTGATATTGTCTACATTGGGATCATAACCGACTGCATCAAAGGAGATAGTATTTTTTGCCTTATTTGTATAGACATCAAATGCCCTGGAATTTAAAGATAAAGTATAGGAGCATTTTTGACCCGGCAATGCACCGAGTTTTGCCAATAGTTTGTTGACTTCTGAATTGGTTAGCTGCAGACTTATTTCTCCGGTTTCACCAATATTTATACTTTTCCCAGTAGTTTCATTAGTCAATGATACGGAATAATTTACAACGGCTCCTGAACCATATTCTGCCTTATCCCATCGAATTGTCGGAAAATTCTCGTTAACATTAGTTTTGTTGATAACGATTTCTTTTGGAGAGAGATGATGTAAGACGGCAGCCTCCTGAAGTTCAAGAATTGGAGAAGTAATGTCTTCGGAACAGGATGACAATTGAAATATCCAAGCAAGGGATATTATAACATATTTCGCTTTCATAGCAATCAGTTAAATTAGTAACCAGGATTTTGTTTAAGATTCTCGTTAGAGCCAATATCATCAGAAGGGAGTGGATAAATGGCATAAAAGTCTGCTACTCCTTTTCCTTTTTCAACGCCACCTTTCCATGGCCAGAGATAATCGGCACCGGTATATTTACCAAATCGAATAAGATCAGTACGTCTTTGAGCCTCAAAGAACAATTCTCTTCCTCTCTCATCACAGATAAAATCCAAAGTGAATTCCACCTCAGAAATGGGTGCAGATAATTTATCATCATAAGCTCGACTGCGAAGGTCGTTCAAATAGCCCAAGGCTTCAGTCTTTGAGACACCAGCTCCACCTCTCAGTGAGGCTTCAGCTATGTTAAGATAAACCTCTCCGAGTCGGAACAAAGGATAATCAACCCAAGCCTCGGAAGAAGCCGGTTTGCTACCATCCTTGTTTATATTATAGAATTTTGTGACCGGTATACCATTATTCACAAAATCAGCTTCATTCGTTATCTCTATATTAGTTGTTGATTCAGTGCGGAGCATCTTTCTTCGCCGGTCGGCATCATGGTTTTTCTCTTTTATAAATAAATTGAGTAGTGAAGACTTAGCCCTTACTCCCTGCCATGAACCTTTAGCATTTGTCTCTTCCTGAAATTCAGCAGAGCCCCAACACAAGAGCGCAGTCATGCCTCCCCAAGTCAAAGTTGCCTCTCCTTCATATCTGCAAGGCATTATAATTTCCTTGGAATTATGGTTGTCTGCCTTGAAAACATCTCCGTAATTTTCTTCAAGTTTATAGCCTGCGCCAATAACTTTTTTCGAATATGTTATACATTCAGTATATCGGTTTTCACCAATATAAGTCTCAGCATTCAAATATAGACGAGATAAAGCTGCCCACATGGCTGCCTTATGTACGTGCCCATACTCATCATTCCATCCTACTATTGGATCGCGAAGGTCGGCTTCGCACGCAAGCATTTCTTTCTCAATGTAACTGAATAACTCACCTTTCATTATTTGAGGAGGACGTGTGCTGCCAACCGGACTGTTCTCATCAACAAAAGGAACATTTCTATAGAGATCAAGTGCATATTGATACATCAATGCTCGAATAAACCGTGCTTCAGCTCTATATTCTCTTACCTTGTTTATTACTTCAAGTGAACATCCCCGCTTAGAAAGTTTATCATCCGAAGTCTCTCGCAAGAATGCATTTGTTAAGCTGATTTGATAAAATAATCTATAGTATGAACCTTTTATCCAAGGACTTGAAGCAGCCCAACTGAGATGATTAAAATCAGGGATACCCGGATCATTCCAACAGCAGTGGGCAATGTCTGAGGCAAGTTCCTGCATGTTCCAAAGAACTCGGATAAAGGAAGCTTGCGACCCACCATCTATTCCTACAACATCTTGGTCACCATCTCCTCCCTCATTACCGCCTATCACCAGCCCTGCATAAATCTTGGCAAGGCTCTCAGTATAGGCTTTGATATCTTTCCCGAAAACGGCGGTAGATACTAAGTCATCCTTATCAATAGGTACTGTATCAAGATCATTAACACATGATGATGCGATGGTTGCAACCATTCCTATACACAACATCAATTTAATATGGTTGAAAAATGATTTCATATCAAATAATTTAGAAGTTTAAGTTTAATCCGAACATGAAAGAACGGGGACGTGGATATAGATTATTATCAATTCCTTCTCCACTGATTTCAGGGTCGAGTCCTTTATATTTTGTCACTACAAAAGGATTCTGGACAGTTAAATAAAGACGCATGTCGACTTTATTATTGAGA
>CAZXHO010000278.1:0-3638 GCA_964640365.1 uncultured Sangeribacter sp.
AGATCAAGCTTCAGGATAAGACAGGCGGTAGCCTCGACAAATTCTTCGAGGTATACCAGAAGTTTATCGGTGCCCTCAATGCAGATCCAAACATTCAGATGGCATATTCAAACTTCAACCCTACATTCCCGCAATAGATGGTTGAACTCGATGTAGCGAAAATCAAACAGGCCGGTCTCTCACAAAGTGCCATTCTTTCAGCATTACAGGGCTATTATGGTGGTATGTATATCTCCAACTTCAATAGCTTCGGTAAACTTTATCGCGTAATGATGCAAGCTGAACCTGAAGCACGTGTATCTCCGGAAACTTTGAAACAGATTAAGGTTCGCAACGGTGTTGATATGGCTCCAATTGACAACTTCGTGAAACTTACACGTGTTTACGGCCCAGACATGATCGACCGTTTCAATATGTTTACCGCAATTTCCATCACCGGTACTCCGGCTCCCGGTGTCTCCTCAGGTGTTGCCATCGAAACAATTGAAAAAATTGCAGCTGCTACACTGCCTACTGGTTACGGCTATGAATTCTCAGGTATGACCCGTGAGGAAGCTTCAGGATCAAGTGGATCTACAGGATATGTCTTTATTCTCGTTCTTTTGTTTGTATATCTAATTCTTTCAGCGCAATATGAAAGCTACATCCTGCCTTGGTCAGTTATCTTATCTGTACCCTTTGGTCTTATGGGAGCCTTTATATTTGCCCGTATGATGGATATAGCCAATAATATTTATTTGCAAATCGCCCTTATCATGCTTATCGGTCTGCTCTGTAAGAATGCGATCCTTATCGTTGAGTTCGCTCTTGACCGTAGAAAGACAGGCATGAGTATTCTGAAGTCAGCCATTCATGGTGCAAGAGCGCGTCTTCGTCCTATTCTTATGACTTCGCTTGCTATGATTATCGGTCTTCTCCCGATGATGTTCGCACACGGAGCCGGTAGAAACGGAAACCAGGCATTGGGTTCGGGTGCAATCGGAGGTATGCTTATAGGTATGATTCTTCAGGTACTTGTAGTGCCCGCATTGTTTGTTGCGTTCCAGACACTTCAGGAAAAAGTTTCTCCTCCGAGATGGAAAGACAAGGACAATTCCGGACTTTCCTCAGAGCTTGAACAATATGCTATAAACCGCGATTAATGAAACAGTAATCTCATGAATAAATTTAAAATATGCGCAGCAGGAGCAGTTGTGGCAATGAGTCTTTCGGGATGTCAGATTTACAAAAAATACGAGCTTCCTACCGATTCAAGTCCATTAGTTGCCGAATTTAAGAAAGCGGTGGATGCTCCCGTAGATTCCACTGCCCTGCCCTATCTTGGATGGGAAAAAATATTCCAGGATCCCAAGCTGCAAGATCTCATACGCACGGCTTTGGCTAATAATAAAGACTTGAATAACGCACGTCTTAATGTTGACATAGCCCGTGCACAGCTTAAAGGCGCTAAGCTTAGTTACTTCCCGGCAGTGAGTATATCTCCTAACGGAGGAACATCCACTTTCGGAGGTAATAAAATGGACTGGACTGACATGAAATGGAGTTATACAATTCCGATAAGTGTATCTTGGGAAATAGATGTTTTTGCTAAAATTCTCAACAGGAAACGTGGGGCTCAGGTAAATGTCGAGATGAGTCAGGAATATGAACAGGCTGTTCATTCTCAGATAGTGTGTGGAGTAGCTTCTGTCTACTATTCTCTTGTCATGCTTAACCAACAGCTTGACCTCACAAAGCGCACTTGCGATATTTGGTCTGAACAAGTTCAGACTATGGAGCTTCTCAAAAATGCCGGACGCACTAATGAAGCTGCAGTCGTACAGAGCCGTGCAAATTTATATAATATAAAAAGCACTGTTCCCACTCTTGAGAATTCAATTCATCAGCTCCAAAATTCACTTTCCCTTCTCCTCAACACGGCTCCTCAGGTTTGGGAAGTGACCGATCAGCTTGATTTTTCTATTCCGAATGAGCTTATCAATGGAATCCCATTGTCATATCTTGCAGTACGTCCTGATGTAAGGGCTGCAGAAAGATCTATGGCTGCTGCTTACTATTCGACAAACAGTGCACGTGCAGCTTTCTATCCCAGCCTCGTTATATCAGCTCAGGGAGGATTCACTAACCTTTTGGGTTCTATGATTAAGAATCCGGGTGAATGGTTCTTACAGCTTGCAGGACAGTTGACAGCTCCGATTTTCTCACGTGGTCAGAACATTGCTTCACTTGAAGCTGCAAAAGCTCAACAGAAACAGTCTTTGAATAATTTTGCATATGCCGTTTTGTCAGCAAGCTCTGATATAAGCAATGCATTGGTTTCATACAATAAAAATGTTGAGAAAGACCAGTATCTGCAGCTTCAGGTAGACCAGTTGGAAAAATCTGTTGAATATACCAACGAGCTGTTCATGTATAATCAGTCTACTACATATCTTGAAGTTCTTACTGCAAGATCAAGCCTTTTGAACGCGCAGCTGGCATGCATAGCCAACTGGCACGACCGTGCAGCAGCTCTGATTTCTCTTTATCAGTCTGTTGGTGGAGGAAGATAACGTAAACCTTAATATCTATAATTATGGCAAAAATCAGTAATCTTGCATTTGTGCATCCGGAAGCACGACTTGCCGATGATGTTATTGTGGATGCTTTTGCTTATATTGACAAAAATGTGGAGATAGGCAAAGGGTGTCATATTCGTCCTCATGCAAGCATTTTGTCCGGTTCCCGTATCGGTAATTACAATGAAATTTTTGAAGGGGCAATAATTTCTGCTGAACCTCAAGATTTCAGATGGAAAGGTGAAGAATCTTTTGTAATTATCGGAGACTGTAATAAAATTCGTGAACAGGTTATCATAAACCGTGGCATTCACCAAGGAGGGAAGACAGAAATTGGAAATAATTCTTTTATCATGGCACAATCCCATATTGGTCATGATTCCAAGATCGGTGATTATTGTGTGCTCGGAAATGCAGTGAAGATTGCAGGTGATGTTGTGATAGGCCATAATTCTATTCTTTCTTCCCATGCTCTTGTTCACGAAAAATGCCACATAGGAGAATGGGTACTCATCAAGGGTGGATGCCGTGTTAATGGTAATGTACCTCCTTTCGTAATAATGGCTCATAATCCTATTGAGTATTACGGCGTAAATGCCTATATACTCAGAAGAGGCAGGAAGAATGAGGATATTATTGATGACATAGCTAAATGCTACAGACACGTATATCAAACCGGGACTTCAGTATTTAATGCACTTAGAAGGATCAGGGAAGATGTTGAAGAATCTTCCGAACGCAATCTGATAATAGATTTTATTCAGGATCACGATCTGAAACTTGCAGCCATCCGCTATGTAGATACTGAAGACTGATTTTTCCTCAACGATTTTTTATAAATGAAAGGGAATCCGATAAGGGTTCCCTTTCATTTTTCTATTGAACGACACTTCTATACCCTTATATTTTTAATTGGAAGTCCTGAATTTATTCAGATTTAAGGCTTAAATATAAAAAATTGCCAATATAATCCGGATTTTATAACAAGAGTTTCTATATTTTTACTATCTTTGCAAAGTTTAAAAACAACTATTTTCCTTTACTAATCACCATGCAATCGACAAGAATTCTTCTCTCTGA
>CAZXHO010000279.1:0-3637 GCA_964640365.1 uncultured Sangeribacter sp.
ATATCCGAGTCCCGTCCACATGATATATTCTTTCTCTACTTCTTCAGTAGAGATTGACTTATCAGCGTCAATTGGTCTGCAACCCTCTATTACAATCGTTGCCGTGGTAGTATAACGAGGAATAAAATCCTGATCCACAACCCATCGGTCTCTGCCGGAAGCGTAATCATGTTGGAGAAGATCATGCCAGAACGATCTGCTTAGGGTTTCTGTAAAAACTTCCGGATTGATTTCCTGTTTTTTAATATAAGGCTCCAGTAAATGACATGCGTTAGCCTCTCTGTTGAAACCAAATCCCTCTTCGGGTCTTCCTGAATAACTATAATTGGTTCTTACTATAATTCCATCTTCGGCATCATCCAGATTGAAACGATTATAGGTATGGTTATTAGTTTCAAAATACGCACCTTTGCCATACGCATCGATCACTCCGAAGTTAGCTTCTACCCCCATCGGTTTAGGCAGCGTGTCGAGAAGGTTGGCAAAATCTTCTACCGTACGACATTTTTTAAGGGCTAATGTCATAAGATACCCCTCCTTATCCATATCTTCGGCAGGGACTTCATCATCTTTAATATTATAAGAAGCGGTATTCATAACTGCAAAACCGGCCTCATTCATGCCCATCCACGCTTCTTCAAGAGCCTTATCCTCAGCATTGAATAAGGCCACATAGGAAAACTCCCCGTTCCCACCTTTGATATACTCCACTTTATTGTCTGCTGCACTTGTGTCACGATTCTTCCACAACATTGGGCGCCCTGAAGGATTCAATTTGGCACTGACAATTGCTGACGTACAGCCAAAAACAGGATTGGTCCAAAATAAAAGCATGGAACAAACCAACATGATGTATCGGTTTCTCATTTTAATTCGTTTCTTTTATGTACCGTTTATCAACGGCGGATTAAATTTTTACAAAGTTAATTAAAATCTTTAAGTAAGCTATTGTAAAAAAAAGATAGTGATGAAGTTTTTTGCTTTTCTCACTATGAAAAATTAATTATCTTCTGCCTTTTAGACTTTTCTTTTATTACTTTTTGCAAGTGAGAAAAGATTATTATAAATTCTCCACTAATTTTAAATTTAACGATACAAAAAATGGCACTTCCTAAAGATCCTAATATGCTTGTAAGCATGGTTAATATGAAATTGCGTGATGGTAACTATGAGTCGTTGTCCGATTTATGCCTCTTGTTGGGAGTTGATGAACCTGAACTTATTGAAACATTAAAAAATGCCGGGTTCGAATACATTCCTTCAATAAAACAATTTAGATAAATCATTCCATCGTATTATATAAATGCGTCCCATCTTAATTTCTTTGAGATGGGACGCAAATTTCATGTAAGATTTAATTAGTATTGTTTCATTATGTGTAACTCATATTACAGCGATGAGTAGGATACGGAGAAAGTGTCTCCGTTGGAAATATTACCAGTTGAAGCACCTTTCTTAAGCCATTTTACCCTTTGTGCGGAAGTGCCGTGGTTAAAAGTCTCCGGAACTGCATATCCTTGTGCTTGCTTTTGCAGATAATCATCACCAATTTTGGACGCTGCATTCAATCCCTCTTCAATGTCTCCTTCTTCGAGTGAGCCAAACATCCTGTTGTCATGGTATGCCCACACTCCGGCGTAATAATCAGCTTGAAGTTCTGTTCGGACACTCATTTTATTAGACTCTTTTTCCGACATTCTTGCCATTTGTTGATGAGCTTCGGAGAGTGTGCCAAGCAGGTGTTGTACATGGTGACCTACTTCATGTGCAATAACATAAGCAAAAGCGAAATCTCCCCCGGCATTCATTTGCTTTTCCATCTGATCAAAAAATGAAAGATCAATGTAGACGGTTTCATCTGCTGAACAATAGAATGGTCCTACTGCGGATGTCGCTTGTCCGCACCCGGATTGGACTGAACCGGTGAAAAGCACCATCTTCGGGGGACGGTAAGTAAGACCCATTTTATTAAATTCCTCAGTCCACACATCTTCCGTGCCGGCAAGAATTTGTTTCGCGAAATTTGCATATTCTTCTTCCTGTTGGGTAGGTTGATAGTCTCCACTTATTTCCTCTGAAGTGGCAAACGAACTGCTTTGGTTTAGCACAGATAAAGGATTTCCTCCGGCAAGCCAAACTACAAGAGCAGCAATGATCAAGCCACCAATTCCTCCGATTCCGGCTACAGTCTTTCCTCTGCCGGAAGAACCTCTACGGTCTTCAACGTTATTACTGAATCTTCGTCCGTCAAGTCTCATAATAAGATACTTAAATGAAATGAAACAATATTGTATTTGTGCCTTTTATTAAGATTCTGCCGGATTAACAGATTGGCTCTGAAAAGGCTTATATAAAGTAAACATCAGAAAGGTAAAATTTATCATATTCCGTATCATTTTTAGTGGGCTGAGACCTTGAATTGTTAACGGGTGTTGAAGAAGTTTAAACTGGTGTAATCCATTCAACCATAATGGCTCCCATACGTTTTATTAGTACAAAAAGCAATGAAGCAATATGGATTAAATATTCAAGGTTTCGTGAGAAAGTTTGGATATGGTTTAAGTTTAGTTAGATATAGTTTATAGTGGAATCGTGATAGGGACGTAGTGGAAGCGTCCCTATCTTTTTTTTGTATCAAGTAGTTAGCTTAAATTTATATTGATTTTCAAACCTATACCTTCAATGACTCATATTTGTTTAAATTGGTGGTATTTGGTTCTATTTGGCAAATAATGGCTTCAAATTTGGCTTCACCTGAATAGGTAGATTTTCAATGGGTAGTCAGGCGTGCTTACATTTGCAATTTAGTTTAACTCAAACTATTAGACAGAATTGTTATTTTTTTTTATTTCCTCGCTCCTTTATTCTGAAATGTCAAAATATGGTTTAAGAAACACCATTGTTGAATGGCCAGACTCATTCACAAATACCGAAACAGAAATCTCGAGTAAGAGTGCATTGCCCGGTTGGATTTTGTTGAAGTTAAGCATTTTGTCACACTTTGACACACTCTGACGCACTGACCGGCTTTTGAACCATCATATTACCCTTAAATGGATTAGGCATGGTTATTATTATTGTACAGGAATATTATCAGAATCAATATAGGGATTGTCAGATGAAGTGTTAAAACGGTTCATAGCTTCTCGTTTCAAATTGTTCGCTATCTCAATATACGGCTTCAGGGATTAAACTCTGTATGACCAGTCCATTTCTTTTCCCATTCGTCAATTGCCTTCTCACTATAAAAGCGGAGTTTTTTTCTTCTCTAAAGATTGAATAGTATGCAGTATTTGGCAGCCCCTGAAAGAGGTGTATATAGATTACATTTATGACTTTGTCACTCTTTATTCAGGATTTACTTGCCAAATATTTTGTAACGCAAAATTAATGTCGATAATTGTGTTTACTAAATATTTAACAATTATTTTAAACTCGACAAAAACACTTTTGTGCTAAGCATCGCTCTAACTTTTCTAAGTTCTCACTTTTCCATTTCATCTTGTCCTTTATGTGCAGGAGATAAATGGGGTGGCTTTGTGTATTATTGGATTGGTGGTTTTTCTGAATTTGTTAGTAATTAAGGGGTTGAGGTTTGGGTTTAGATGGGGAAGGTTCTAATTATCATTTGCAAAAT